>CAYYEB010000050.1:0-10734 GCA_964470725.1 uncultured Lachnospiraceae bacterium
TAAGTATTCCACGTGAAGCGGCACCAGAATAAACTGATAAAGGACTCCGCACACAAAACTGGAAAGAGTCAGAACAAATGTCAATGCCTTTCCCACCCCGCTCGCAGTCTCCGATTTCTGAGATACGCCAAGGAATGAACAGATCCCAAGAAACTGACTGAGAACCACATTATTGATCAGACAGGCCGTCACAGCAAGCATCATAAGTTCCATAGGTCAGACCTCCTTTCCCTGAGAAACAGCTTCCTCTGTCTCGGGCTTTTGTGCACAGTTTGCAGCCTTCATACAATGTGCGCAATCTCCGCAGACGGGTCCCTTTGTCATGTCCCAGCCGGTCCGTCTGCCTGCACCGATCTTCAGTTTATTCATAATCGCCACAAAGAAAGCCAGAACAAGAAATGCACCCGGTGCAAGCACGAAGATATTGACCGGTACATAGCTATGCGGTGTTACTTTCATTCCGAACCACGTTCCGGAACCTATGATTTCCCGAACCGAACCGATCAGAAGGAGTGCCAGTGTAAAACCGATTCCCATTCCGAGACCATCAAAAAAGGAGGGAATCGGAGGATGCTTTCCGGCATAGGCTTCCGCACGTCCCATGATAATGCAATTGACAACAATCAGTGGTATATAGATTCCCAGCGATGCATAAACTGCCGGTGTAAACCCTTCCATCAGGAAGTCACAGATTGTCACGAATGAAGCAATGACAACAATATAAGAGGGCATTCTGACACGGTCCGGTATCATATTCCTGAGACAGGAAATAATCAGATTTGAAAGTGCCAGTATCACTGTCGTAGACAATCCCATTCCGATTGCATTGCTCGCGGAAGTCGTTGTTGCCAATGTCGGACACATGCCGAGCACAAGTACAAAGCTCGGGTTTTCCGTATAAATTCCATTCCAGAGCCGCTCGGCCGGAGAATCAGGTTTCAGCTTTTTCATTTTGCACCTCCCTTGGCCATCTCATTGGCTACGGCAATCGCTCCATTTACAGCCTTCGTAACTGCATTTGTCGTAACGGTTGCGCCGCTGATTGCATCGATCTCATTGTCTTTGCTCTTCCCGTTTTTGGTATATACGATTGCCTGATCCGCAGGCATATTCCTGAACTGATTTAAAAACGTTGGCTCCTTGGCCTTCATTCCCATGCCGGCCGTTTCGGAAAGACTGAGGAAGGAAATGCCGTTTAACAAAAGTGAGCCGTCCTTGTCCGTAATTCCGGCCATCAGTTCCACATCTCCTCCGTAGCCTTCGGAATTTGTCACATCGAATACCCAGCCCAGAGTCTTTCCATCTGCGTCTTTTGCATCATATATTGCATTGACCGTCGTCTTTGTAAGACTGGCTGTATCCAGAATCTTCGCCGCTTTCGAAGAATTGATTGTCTTATCCTCTTCGAAACTTTTTGCATCTTTGAATACAGTCCGTTCTGTTTCGATTTTGGTTCGCTCCTCTTCTGCCGCAATCGGCTCGGCGGTGATGTCATGGACAATTCCCAGAAGGAGGCCGGAAACCAGCGTGATTGCCGTAAGTATCAGGGCATCATGCACAACGGAGGTCTTCTTTTTCTTCTGACTCATGCCTTTTTACCCTCCTTTTCCTTCTGAATACCGAAAGCTCTCGGCCGCGTGTAATGTTCAATCATCGGCACGAGACAGTTGGTAAATATGATTGCATAGGAAACACCCTCGGAAGACTTTCCCAGCATTCGGAAAACCCATGTCAGGACTCCCAGAATCAGTCCGTAAATGACTTTTCCCTTTTCAGTAATCGGTGAAGTGACATAATCCGTCGCCATAAACCAGGCTCCAAGCATAATGCCTCCCCCGCACAATTCTTCCGCCGTAAAGTAAAGCGGATTGCCATAGCCGCGTACTGCAGCAGTGATCAGCACAAGGACCGCAAAGCTTCCAAGATATGTCAACGGTATTTTCAGTTCAATAATTCCCGTACATACGAGAAAAATTCCACCGATCAAAATGGCGAGCGTACTTGTCTCTCCGATCACGCCAGTGGTATTTCCAAGAAACATCGCTTCAAGGTTAAAATCCGTTCCGGTTTTTAAATAAGCCAGCGGAGTAGCTCCGGATAGTGCATCCACGGTATTTGCGGTTTTCGTCACAATCGGGAGAATCCCATGCCCTGCTGTATAAGTCGTCATCTGACTCGAAAAGGAAATCAGAAGAAAACATCTGGCTCCAAGTGCCGGATTCATGAAGTTCTGTCCGATGCCTCCGTAAAGCTGCTTGATCACAATAATGGCAAATACTGCTCCCAGGGCCGGAATCCAAAGAGGTATCTCAGGAGGCATATTCATACCGATGAGAAGACCTGTAACAACTGCGCTCAGATCCGAAACCGTAGACGGTTTATGAAGCAGTCTTTCATAGATATATTCCGAAAGCACGGATGCCGCAACAGAAACAAGCAGCACAAGAAGCGCATAAACTCCGAAATTTAATATTCCCACAAGACATGCAGGAATCAGCGCAACGATCACATGCAGCATAATTCCGGATGTTGTCGTTTTATCCCGCACATGAGGCGAGACAGATACCTGATACTGTGTATTCATTTCCCGTCCTCCTCTTACCTTTTCTTTTTCTTATCCGCCAGAATTGTGCGGCGCATAGCTTTGATGTTCTGCGCGAGCGGACGTTTTGCCGGACAGACATAGCTGCAGGTGCCGCATTCCACGCATTCCAATCCGAAATATGCCTCGAAGCTCTCCCTGTCGCCATGTTCCGCAAAGTCCGAAAGTTTCGTCGACATCAGATGCTCAGGACAGGCGCGAAGACACCTTCCGCAGCTGATACAGGCCGATGGTTTCATCTTTGCTACGGTATCCTTGCGAAAGCAGGTAATTCCGCCGGATGTCTTTGTCACCGGTATCTCAAGATCATAAATGGCAAATCCCATCATCGGACCTCCGGAAATCATCTTTTCCGGCTCTTCGGAAAATCCATCTGCGGCCTCCACAATTTCCGAATAATACATACCGATCGGAACCTTAAAGTTCCCCGGATGATTCGGCGCATCTCCTGAAACCGTAAAGATCCGTTCCATCACAGGCTTTCCGAGAATGACAGCATCATAAACCGCCATCACAGTTTCCACGTTATCGACAATGCATCCGACATCTGCAGGAAGCATTCCGGAATTAAATTCCCGTCCTGTAACTGCATTGATCAGACATCGTTCTCCCCCTTCCGGATACTTTGTTTTAAGGGTCTGAACCCGAATACGGCTTTCATTTTGCACGGCATCACTTAAAATACGTATCGCTTCCGGCTTGTTGTCCTCGATGCAGATCACTCCCTCGGCATGATCAAATAATTTCAAAATGCACTTCAGTCCGCCGACAATTTTTTCCGGCTGCTCCACCATGCAACGATAATCCGAGGTAAGGAACGGTTCACACTCCGCCCCATTGACAAGAATTCTGTCAATCTTCTCCGGTTCCTTCGGTGAAAGTTTGACTGCCGTCGGAAATCCGGCGCCTCCCATACCGACCACTCCGGCCTCGCGAATTCTGTTCAGTATCTCTTCTTTTTTCAGATCATTCAATGAAGAACATTCGTTAAAAGAGGTATATTGATACTCACCGTCATTTTGAATAATAATTGCATCACATAAGTCACCCACCGCATTTCTGCGTTTTTCAATTCCCTTCACGATTCCGGACACAGATGAATGAACGGGAGATGAAACAAATCCTCCCGCTTCTGCGATGATCTGTCCGGCCAGCACAGAATCTCCCTTTTTCACGCACGGTCCGGCCGGTGCACCTATATGCTGTGAAGTCAGAAAAGCGAGCTCATTTCCCGCTTTTATTTCACGAATCGGCTCAGAGGAAGCAAACTTCTTTCCGTCCGCCGGATGAGTTCCGCCCCGAAATGTCAAAACCCGCATACGTTCTCCCTTCTCATTATTTACAATTATTTTGGTATCTTTTACAGTCTATGAATCCCTGACTTCTTCATTTCTAGCAAGAAAAATGACAAAAATCAATACTTTTTTCATTTAATTTTGTGAAAATATTACAATATCGATATCAAAGTACCGAATTGGCGATATTGTCAGATGACTGTCATCGTAGTAGGATACTATATTGAATGATAAGTTTTGCAAAGGGGAATTCAATTATGGAAATTGAACGCAAATGGATGGTCAAAGGATGGCCGAAAGAGAATCTTCCATTATTATTTGAACAGAAAATGAGACAGGGATATCTGTGCGTCCGTCCCACCGTTCGTATTCGTGAAGAGGCATTGATCGGCGGTGAAACACATTATGTACTTTGTTTTAAAACGGGGAAAGGAATTGTCCGAAAGGAAATTGAAATGGACATCCCCAAGGAAAAATTCGCGGAACTTGAAGATATGATAGGTCTTCCGCTTATACCAAAACTCAGACGAACCTATGCGCTTTCCGATGGATTAAAGCTTGAAGTCAATCATGTGGACGAAGGTCTTCCTACAGAGTTCTGGTATGCAGAAGTGGAATACCCCGATGAGAAGACTGCCCGTTCCTGGCTCCCGGATAGTGTCGGTCTGAAGGAGTATCTCTCAGATGATGTCTCAGAAGAGCCAGGTCAGTCCATGGGCGAATACTGGCTGAAAACCCGTGGATCCGTAGGATAATCAGCCGTCAAGCCCATTACTGCCGTCAGATAAGGTCAGATACTGACCGTAAATATATCCCTCCAGTCCGTTATAACGAATCTGATACCAGTTTCCGCTCTTTCCGAGAATCGTAACCTGCGTATTGTTCGGAACTGTCCCCACATTGCTCCCTCCCGGATTGGAGCGGATTCTGACATCACTGTTCGTAATGCCGGTATTCTCATCCGCAGGAGTTTCGCTTTCGGTGCTTTCCGCAACAGAAGAAGCATCGGAAAAGTCATCTTCCAGCGGATTGATCTTCGCCGGAGAAGCTGTCGGTGAATTGCTGTCGGTCTCCCGGACAGCAGACTGTGTGGAAGACGTGGTCAGATCCGATCCGTCATTTGTGGCAAAATCAGCATTTGTGCATGCTCCAAGGCTTACTGTCAGGGCAGCCGCACATACCACCGTCAATAATTTTCTGCCTCTTATTTTCATAATCTTACCTGTCTTTTTCTTCTTCAGCGACCATTTGGTTGATTCCGTTCACCATGGTATCCACATCGATCTGACTGACCTTGTCCATGAAATTTTCCAGTTTATCGATGATAGGATCCTCTAAATCCTTTTGTGATGCATCAGGCTGTACACTCTTCTTTTTTGCCTCTGTATCAGACATAGTCCGTTTCTCCTTATCGCGCAAAGTCATACTTGTTCCCGTCCGTTTTTTATTCTTCTTCGGCGTAGTAATCATCCATATCGGCGCCTACCAGATTGTCGGCGTATTTGATGATATCCCAGTATTTGGAATCCATGGCATCCTTGAAATTCGTAAATTCCACGATTCTTTTTACCGTGTCTTCTCCCGTCCGGTCAATCGTATCCATAATGCTCTCATTGGCTATGGAATAGGAATCAAAATCACCGACCTGACAGGCATATGCATATACAATGCTTCCGTCATCCATCTCCGCCTTTACTTCTGCCCGAAAGCCTGCCACTTCCGGTCCGAATTCATCTACCTTACTCTTTTCGTCCAGTATTTTCATGGTTTTCTTCACCGCTTTCCTGTTTATTCCCGCTTTTTTTCACGTTCATCGAAAGCTCCCTATCCGAAGCAAAAATCAGGCAGTTCTGCCGTTCATAGGGGCTGATATTCTCAGTTGCCGGCATCATAAACGTATAGCGGAAATACTTTCTGAGACGTCTCTGGGTTCTCTTTAATTTGCCGGATAAAATTCCCTTCGGAACGCCCACAAAATTGATCACATAGATTCCGCCCGGATTCAAATGTGCCCGAATGGATGCAAGTCCCTTCTCAGACTGCAGGCCTGTGTTGAATGATTTTCCGACGTATGCGTCGTTGAGAATTGCATCATAGGTTGTTTCGGTTTCCCGCAGATACCGCTCTCCCCGGTCAATAAAAATGCCAAGTCGCTTTGTATTTTCCAGATCATACTTTTCAATCAGCTGATCCAATCCGAAAAAATCATGAGCGAGTTCCACCATTGTAGGATTCATTTCAATGACATCAATCGTCTTATCCGGAAATGTATGAATATAATACTTCGGGTAAGCAAAACCTCCGCCTCCGATCAGAAGTGTTTTCTGAATATCCGGATTAATTCGAAATATCCAGTTGAATCCTTTCAGATAATCGGAAAAGAGATCATATTCCTTTCCCTCCGTAAGATATGACGCCGTCTCAATTGCATCATTGACAAATAAAAGTCTCACCAGCTGCTTCCCGATAAAACGGTCCTCAATCCGAATCGTTCCGTAGCCGGGATTTTTCGTTTCATATTTTATCAGTTCCATGAACAAAGGTCCTCTTGATCTGCAGATAAGATCTGTTCAGTTCAGGATCCTTTGTCAAACCCCTTATCGGGCCGGATCATCACAGAATAGAGTCGATATCCACAGTGTAGCGATCCGGATGATCCGGATCAAGTTTTACCCGGACCGGTTTGCCGATGATTCCCTTTCCGGGATATTTTTTTAATTCCCTTGAGGTAAATGTGGTCGACAGTTTTGAATCCGGATCTTTATAGTTACAGACTACATAGTAGGTTTCCGGTTCGCCCGGATTGCGAAGATTTTTCGTGATACCCGCAACAATGGCTATCACGGAAGTCTTCTCACCGGTTACCCGGTTTCCCCGCTGTCTTCTTCCTGTACTCCGGAAAAATTCCCCTGTACGTGTTCTATTCTTTGACTTGTCCTGTCCTTTTATGGTTCCATTCTTCTGAAGGTGACGGATGATAAAAAAGCCGCCGATCAGAAGAGCTGCAAAAATCACAATATTTATCAGGATATAAGTTGGTGTTACGATACTCAAATTTTTCCTCCTGTTTCAAGATCCATCTTTCTGTCCAGAGCAGACGCCAGTTCGGCGCACTCCGAAAGTTCTTTTTGAAGTGCATCCCGGGAAAAAGCCGATGCTTTATACCGCATTTCATGATCAAGGTTGGCCCACCAGTCCATTGCCGTTGTCCGAATCTGAATTTCAGCAATCATCTGTCTCGTCAGTCCGTTCATTCTGGCAGGAACCCTCACAATCAGATGCAGACTGCGGTAGCCGTTGTCCTTCGGATGATTAATGTAATCCTTTACATTTATCACCGTCAGCTTTTTCTGTCTCATAATAAGTTCAGCCAGAATATAAACATCTCTCGGAACTGCACAGATCGCGCGGACCCCTGCAATATCAAAGATATTCTGCTCAATTGCATCCGGTGTATAGGGTATTCCCTTTTCAGACACCTTTTCTATAATGCTGTCATCGCTTTTCCGACGACTGATCAGTTTTCGGAATAAATACCTTTCGTACTTCTGAAAATACTGCTCATTAAGATCCTGCATTCCCTTTAGAATCACGGAAATAGCGGCATCATACCAGTGCATCAGTTCCTGATACCGCGCTTCATTTTCCTGATTCCATTTTTCCAGATCCAGCATTTCCATGTATATCATTCCAAATACTGTTTGCACAGTACAATAGCATCACAATAAGACAGTTGCAAGGGCAAAGTCCATTCTATTTACCCCCAGCATGGCCGGAAGTTCGAAATGATTTCTTCTGCAACCTTCATGCCGTCAATTGCCGCGGAAGTAATTCCTCCGGCATATCCGGCTCCCTCTCCGCAGGGATATAATCCGCGCACTGCCGATTCATAGTGCTCATTACGCAAAATGCGGACCGGAGAGGATGTTCTGCTTTCAAGGCCGCAGACAAGGGCATCTTTTCCCGAAAATCCGGGTATTTTTCTTTCAAAGCTTTCCATTCCCTCAATAAAATCTTTTTCAAGTGACCTTGGTAAAAGTCCGTTGAGGGATGCATGTGCCGCCATTCCTTTAAGGCAAAGGGCGTAAGATTCATTTTCGCTCAAATTTCTTGTTTTCAAGTCCAGATGTTCCCGGAATTCCGGATACCATTCGACAGGAATCCTTCCATCCGCGATCCGGAAAGCCCTTTCTTCAAGAACTTCCTGGAATTTCATTCCGGCAAGGACATCATCGGAACCAAACTCTTCTTCTCCCACGGTCATCACAATTGCGCTGTTTGCCCGCCCGGAATCCCGGGCATAATTGCTCATCCCGTTTACCGCAAGTCTTCCCGGCTCCGAAGAGGCATTCACAACATAGCCTCCCGGACACATACAAAAGCTGTAGACTCCTCTGCCGGATGCAGGATGAGCTGTCAGCTTGTAACTTGCAGACGGAAGATGAAGTCTTTTCAGTTCGTTTTCATCTGAAATTCCGTATTGCTGCTGATTTATCAGACTTTGCGGATGCGTCACACGAACTCCGATTGCAAATGCCTTCTGTTTCATCGGCAGTTTTTGCCGACACAGCTCACGTATCGTATCTCTTGAACTGTGTCCCGGAGCCAACACCACACATTTTGCATTTAGTATATAACTTTTTTGGGGATCTTTCACCAAAACTCCGGTAATCGTTCCATTTTTGAATAAGAATTGCGAAGCTCTGGAGCAAAAACGGATTTCTCCGCCGAGGCGAATGATCTCCTCCCGAATATTAACGACTACTTTCCTCAAAATATCCGTTCCGATATGCGGAAGATTCTCATATGCAATATCCTCCGGCGCTCCGGCCTGAATCAGTATTTCGGCAACCTTTTCCTTTCTTCCGTACGAATCCCTGACATTTGTCGTCAGCTTTCCGTCAGAAAACGTTCCTGCTCCCCCTTCTCCGAACTGAATGTTGGATTCCGGATTCAATGTTCCGTCCTTCCAGAACTTTTCCACACTTTGAATTCTCGAATCCATCTTCTCACCGCGCTCAAGCACAACCGGACGATAACCGGCCCTTGCCAGAAGAAGGGCGCAGAACATACCCGCCGGACCGAATCCCACCACAACAGGTCTTTCGGAAAGAGGTGCGGCATTGTCCCTTGGAGACGGCATGTGGTAAGAGCTTTCTTTTTTATAGATCACATTCCTGCTGCGGGCCTTTCTGACGAGCTGCCTCTCCCGTCCCTCTCCCTCTGAAAATGAAACATTCACGGAATAGACATCATAAAGCTCCGGCTTCTTCCTTGCATCCACGGAATGTCTCGTGATATGCCAGAGAAATGCGTCCTGACTCTTCAAATGAAGTATTTTACGGATCCTGCCTTCCAGAATACCGCGTTCCATTCCGCAAGGTACTTTTATCTGACTGATCTGTATCATATTTTTTTCTTCCCTGTCTCCCATCCGCTGACATTCTTATTCATCACTCCATACGGCGCAGAGCCACACATCGGTTTACGTTTCGGATTCCTATATCATACAGGAAAAAGAGGCCTTTTCAAGGCCTCTTTTTCTCTTCACAGTCTTTTCATACTTACTTTATCTGATAAAGTCGTCCGGAAAATGCAGGAAGGACAAGATCCGCGGCACCGCTTTTTCCGCTTTGCACCAGTCTTTCCTCTTCCTTCGTATTTCCGCTGTATCTGGCATCATCCGTATCAATCAGAAGCTTCAGACTTCCCCCCTCATGGTACAAAAAATGCTGTGGTCGGCCGGAAAGATTCAGCACCGTCATCGTCTGTTCTCCTCCGCCATTTCTCAGGAAGGCATAGACCACATGCTCCTCATCATCTGCCTCAAGCCACCGGAATCCGTCTTTTTCGTAATCCCGCTGCCACAGAGACGGATGTTTCTGATAGATATCATTTAAATCCATCACGAAATGATGAAACGAATCATGAAGCGGAAACTTCGTTAGCATCCAGTCCTGTTCCCGTCTTTCATCCCATTCACGAAACTGACCGATTTCATTTCCCATAAAATTCAGTTTTTTACCGGGATGCGTGAACATATACAGATAAAGTGCCCGTCCCTGCGGAAACTTCATCTCATAGCTCCCTGCCATTTTCTGGAGTATCGTAGCCTTACCGTGAACCACCTCATCATGAGAAAACGGAAGAAGATATTTTTCATTGTAGAAATACGCCATCGAAAAAGTGAGCTTGTGATAATTTTCCGTGCGATATTCCGGATCGGTCCGGAAGAAATTGAGCGTATCGTTCATCCAGCCCATATCCCACTTATAATCAAACCCCAGACCGCCCTTTTCCGCCGGTTTCGTCACACCCGGATAAGCGGAAGAATCCTCCGCGATCAGCATTGCCGTCGGGAAAAGCTTCTTAAGGCCCTCATTCATATTCCGGATAAACTGTACCGTATTATTATTGACTCCACGGCTTTCATCACCCTGCCAGTAAATCAGATTTCCGACTGCATCAAACCGAAGACCGTCAAAATGATATTCCTTCAGCCAGAACGCACTGGCGGAATTAAGAAAACTTGCAATGTCTCCTCTTGAATGGTTAAAGTTGCAGCTTCCCCATTCACTCATTCCGACCGCATCATTCGGATATTCAAAAAGCGGTGTTCCGTCATAATTCGCAAGGCCGTAATAATTTGTCGCAAAGTGGACAGTTACAACATCCAGTATAACGCTGATGTTCTCCTGATGCAGACGGTCGATCAGGCTTTTGAGTCCGTCCGGATGACCGTATCTGGATGTCGCACTGAAAAATCCTGTCCCCTGATACCCCCAGGATTCATCTGCCGGATATTCATTGAGCGGCATAAATTCCACGGAATTATAA
>CAYYEB010000051.1:0-10637 GCA_964470725.1 uncultured Lachnospiraceae bacterium
CAATGAATAAAATGAACATGACGATTCCCGTCCATTCGTGAACAGCCTCACCTGTGATCTGAAATGCCATGAGTACGACCAGAGCGATGGTCATGGCAATGTCCGTAATTCTTCGGATAATGAAATTTTTCGACATACGTAAATTCCTTTCAGTTTTTAGCGAATGTAACAGTTTTCGTGTATCGTTTTTTTCACAAATTTGTACTTTTTGAGTACAGTATAGAGTTTTTACGTTGTATTTTCAATTTCAGACATAGCGGAAAGAATTGAAACTGCATGAAAAATCTGCCGAAACCTTAAAATGGAATAAAGAAGGAGAAACATCAGATTTGTGCTGAAGAAGCATGAATCTGATATTTTTTTGGGAATTATTGTATAACCGAAAGACAGTTCCATTTATAATCTATGCACAATTGAGAGAAGGATGCTTGCAGAAGGCACATCCGGAACTTAACGAAATCATGGGAGGAATTGCTTATGGAATATGGATACTTTGATGATGCGGCGAGGGAATATGTCATTACCCGGCCGGACACGCCGGCGCCATGGGCTAATTACCTCGGATCTCCGGAATATGGCGCCATTATTTCCAATAACGCCGGCGGATACAGTTTTGCAAAATCCGGGGCGGACGGAAGAATTATCCGGTATGTTTTTAATGGAATGGATTTTCCGGGAAGATATATTTATTTAAGAGATAATGCCTCAAAGGATTACTGGTCAGCATCCTGGCAGCCAGTGGGAAAAGATCTTTCGACGTATCGCACAAAATGCAGACACGGACTGGGATATACAGTGATGGAAACCGATTATTCGGAAATCCATTCGGATGCAACCTACTATGTGCCGGAGAAGAAAACATATGAGGTTTGGGCACTTACCGTGCGAAATGATTCTGTCATGGAAAGAAACATTACCGTAACGGGATTTTGCGAATTTACAAACCATGGAAACTACGAACAGGATCAGGTAAATCTGCAGTATTCACGATTTATCAATCGCACGTTATTCCATGAAAATCGCATTATAGAGCAGCTCCATGGAAACCTCGATGCGCTGAAACCGGAGGAAGAAGTTGATGATAAGCGTGTCACAGAGAGATTCTTCGGACTTGCAGGAAATCCTGTTTCTTCTTTTTGCGGGGACAGAGATTTGTTCCTTGGACGCTATCATACCTATGCCGATCCGGTTGGAGTAAAAGACGGCGGACTTGGAAATCAGAACAGTTACAATGAATACAGCTGCGGCGCATTATCTACCGTGATTCATCTGAATCCGGGAGAAGAAAAAACAATTGCATTTGTATTGGGAATGCACAGCGATGCAGAGGCTGCTGAAATTCTTCGAAACTATGAAAGTCCGAAAGAGACCGTTGACAAGGAACTTAAGGAACTGAAGGATGTTTGGGAAGAACGACTTTCCGGTTTGCAGGTGCAGACGCCGAGCAAAGAATTCAATTCCATGATCAACACCTGGAATGCTTATAACTGCTACATGACTTTTATCTGGTCAAGAGCGGCTTCCTTTGTGTATTGCGGCCTTCGAAACGGATACGGTTACAGAGACACTGTGCAGGACATTCAGGGAGTGATCCATCTCTCCCCGGAAATGGCAGCGAAACAGATCCGTTTCATGCTGACCGCACAGGTGGACAACGGCGCGGGACTTCCTCTTGTGAAATTCACTCATAATCCGGGGCATGAGGATACACCGGATGACGCTTCCTACAGACAGTCGACGGGACATCCGGCTTATCGTGCAGATGACGCGCTCTGGCTTTTCCCGACGGTATACAAATATATTACCGAAAGCGGAAATCTCGGCTTTCTGGATGAAGTACTTCCTTTTGCAAATAGGGATGAAGGAACGGTATACGAACATCTGAAGCGGGCAATCCACTTCTCGAAGACACATCTGGGCCCTCACGGAATGCCTGCCGGCCTTTATGCGGACTGGAATGACTGCCTGCGTCTGGGAGCCAATGGAGAATCGTCTTTCGTTGCATTTCAGTATTATTATGCAATGACAATCATGAAAAAATTTGCAGAAGCAAAGAATGATACGGACTATTTGCAGGAACTGGAGAAGGAACAGGAAAAATTCGGGAAACTTCTGAACCAGGTATGCTGGGACGAGGACCGCTTCATTCGAGGATTTACAGAAGCGGGAGAAACGATCGGAGAACGGACGGCTCCGGAGGCAAATCTCTGGCTGAACCCGCAGAGCTGGTCTGTGATCAGCGGGCTTGCCACAAAAGAGCAGGCGGATACGGCACTGGAACAGGTCCATGACAGACTGAATACAAAATATGGAGTGGAACTGATGGATCCGCCGTATCACGCACATGCATTTGATGGAGCGCTGGCGGTGATTTATAACCAGGGAACAAAGGAAAATGCCGGCATTTTCTCCCAGACGCAGGGATGGCTCATTCTGGCTGAGGCTCTTCTTGGACATGGAAATCGTGCTTTTACATATTGGTCAGAAAATGCACCTTCCGTTCAGAATAAGGATGCGGATATCCGCAAACTGGAGCCATACTGCTATGGCCAGTTTACAGAAGGAAAGGATAGTCCTCATTTCGGAAGAAGCCATGTACACTGGCTGACCGGAACAGCGTCTACAATGATGGTCGGATGCGTGGAGGGTATTCTTGGTATCCGTCCGACGCTGACAGGACTTGAAATTTCGCCGGCAATTCCGTCAGAGTGGGAGAATTTGAGCATTGAGAAAAAATTCCGTGGTCACAATCTCCACATAAAAATTCAGAATCCGGAGCATAAGGAATCAGGCGTGACATCCATTACACTGAACGGCACACCTGTAACCGGTAAGGAAATACCCGAGTCGGCTTTACAGGATGAAAATTCCATTGTTGTAACCCTGTAATCGCTGCATTCGGATTATTTCAGAGCCAGTTTCCTTCTTCTTTGACAGACCATTCGGAACGTCCGTACTTCTCACGGTATTTTAAGGGCGTCATACCGATGACCTTCTTAAAAGTTTGAATGAAATGGCTCTGCGATGAAAAAGACAGGCGATTTGCGATTTCAACCATACTGTAAGGACTGTATTTCAGAAGGTTGGTCGCCGTCTCAATCTTTTTCTGACGAACATATTCACTGACCGATACTCCGACCTCCTTTTTAAAAAGATGGGAGAGATACCCGGATGAAACTCCTACCTCATTCGCAATGGCATCTACGGAGATCGGTTCAGTGATATGTACATAAATATAATTAAAGGCACCTTGTATTGGCTTTGATAACTGAAGACGGGGATTTGTCATGCGCATCCTCGTCGTATAATCAACTACCATTGTGTCATGAAGCTTTTCAATGTCAGATGCTGTGTGAAGATCGTCGAGCTGCTGAATGTAGTAATCACTTAGCCGGAATCCCTGCTCCTCAATCAGGCCGGCATGTATGCAAACACGAGTAACAACGGCACAGGTAATGACGAAATGATACTTCAGATTGACGATCGGATCCCGTGAAAGATGACCGACACCCTCGGAATCAGCAAATCTTCTGGCCTCACAGTTCTTTTTGACCGCCACTACATTACCTTCGGCAACAGCATTGAAAAAAGCAATCTCTTCGGACGATGTACGATGCTTTTCCAGGTCGTCCGCTTCATTGATTTCAAAATGTTCAAATTTTTTGGTCATGAAATGATTATATCAAATTGATTCACTATGCAGAGCATGAATTTGACATTTTTTCTATCAATTTTGTATAACGCAAAATCGAAGAAGCATATAATCACAGTAACAAAAAAAAGCAAAGTCTTTTTTTCAAAGGAGGATTAAAAACATGAAAAGAAAACTGATGAGCTTACTGCTTGTAGGCGTGACCGCAGCATCATTGCTGTCAGGATGCGGCTCTTCTTCGAGCACAGCAACAAACAGTGATGCAAAAGAAGCAGGAAGCACAGCCGCTACAGCAACATCGAGCGGAAAAGAAGGAAAGGTTCTGAATATCTGGAGCTGGAATGATGAGTTTGAGACCAGATTTAATGACTTTTATCCTGGAGTTAAATCAGTTTCAAAGGATAAGACAACTACCACATTGGATGACGGCACAAAGGTAAAATGGACCATCAATCCGAACCAGGATGGTGTCTATCAGCAGAAACTTGACGAAGCTCTCCAGAAACAGAGCTCTGCATCAGCCGATGATAAGATTGATATCTTTCTTGCAGAAACAGACTACCTGGTAAAGTATACGGATGCTGATGCCGATGTTTCTTTGCCATTGAAGGATCTGGGAATTGATCCGGCCAAGGATCTGTCCGATCAGTACAAGTATACACAGGATGCAGCTACTGATAAGAACGGAGATTTAAGAGCAACAAGCTGGCAGGCATGCCCCGGACTTTTCGTTTACAGAAGAGGAATTGCAAAGGCTGCATTCGGAACAGATGATCCGGATCAGATCCAGGAAAAGGTAAAGGATTGGGATACTTTTGAACAGTCCGCAAAGGAACTCAAAGACAAAGGCTATTATATGCTTTCTTCTATGGGCGCTGATACTTACAGAGTTTTCGGAAACAATGTCAGCAAGCCGTGGGTTGAAGGAACTACAGTTCAGGTAGACCCGAACATGATGAAGTGGGTTGAGCAGTCAAAGGAATTCACAGACAACGGATACAACCACAAGGTAGCTGCACAGTGGTCAGATGACTGGAACAAGGATCAGGGTGCTGATTCCAAGGTATTCGGATGGTTCTTCCCGGCATGGGGCATTAACTTTACAATTCAGCCGAACGCAGGCGATGCAGGCAAGGGAGACTGGGCTGTTTGTAACGGACCACAGGCTTATAACTGGGGCGGTTCCTTCATTCTTGCAGCAAAGGGAACAGATAACCCGAAGCTTGTGAAGGATGTCATGCTGAAGCTCACTGCTGATAAGGATACGCTTCTTAAGATTACTGATAAGACTCTTGATTATACAAACACTGTTTCCGGCATGAAGGAATATGCTTCTGATGACAGCAAGGGTGATTCAGATTTCCTTGGCGGCGAGAATCCGTACAAGTATTTTGCACCTGCTGCAGAGAAAATCAAGATGGACAAGATCACACCTTATGATCAGGGCTGCGCGGAAACCTTCCAGAATGCTTTCGCTGATTACTTCAATGGAAAGGTAACTCTTGATAAGGCAAAGAAAAACTTTGAGACAGCTGTTCTTGAAAGATATCCGGAGCTTACAGATGTGAAATGGCCTGACTGAAAGAAGGACTTGCGATGAAGAAAAAACATTCAGTAGACAATTATGCCAAATATGGCTATATATTTATCGCACCGTTTTTTATCTGCTTCCTGATTTTTTCACTGATCCCATTGGTAGATACAATACGTAACAGTTTCTACCAGCATTACTTTTCAGGCTTGAAGGAAATAGGCCCGAATTTCGTCGGATTCGCAAATTACCTTGCATTGTTTAAGGCGGATCTTCCGAAGTACACACTGAACACTTTCATCCTGTGGGTCAGTGGATTTATCCCGCAGATTGTGATCGCACTGCTTCTTGCAGCGTGGTTCACGGATCAGCATATGAAACTGAAGGGAAGAAAAGTGTATGAGGTCATCATTTATCTGCCGAACCTTATCATGGCGAGTGCATTCGCAATGTTGTTCTTTACACTGTTCTCCGATTCAGGACCTGTAAACTCACTGCTTCAGCAGCTGCATATTACAAAGGAACCGATCAGATTCCTGTCCTCTGTGGCAGGAACCCGCGGACTCATCGCTCTGATGAATTTCCTGATGTGGTTCGGTAATACAACGATTATGCTGATGTCAGCAATCAATGGTATCAATCCGGAAATCTTTGAGGCAGCGCAGATTGACGGCTGTTCTCATGTGAAGATTTTCTTTAGTATTACACTTCCGCTGATCAGACCGATCCTTACTTATACACTTATTACTTCATTGATCGGTGGTATTCAGATGTTCGATGTTCCTCAGATCCTGACAAATGGAACCGGTTCTCCGGATCGTTCGTCGATGACTCTGATTATGCTTTTGAACAACTATCTGAAGAGCAAGAACTATGGTCTTGCAGGTGCACTTTCTGTTTACCTGTTCATCATCAGTGCAATTCTGTGCTTCTTCGTATACCGTTCAGTGAACGGATCTACGGATGATGCCAAGGCGGAGGCTAAGGCAGCAGCAAAGCGTCAGAAGGCATTAAAGAGAGCTGCAGCATAAACGAAGAGAGGTGTTAGTACTATGAAAACGGGTTCATCTAAAGCAAGAGTAGTCATTGCGCAGATCGTACTTGTGATTCTGTCGTTTATGTGTCTGTTCTTCTTCTATATTTTGATTATTAACTCCACAAGATCTCATGTGGAACTGCAGAAGGGATTTTCCCTTCTGCCCGGTAAGTATTTTGCGAGAAACTTCAAGAACGTTATTAATGACGGTACACTTCCTGTTGTTCACGGCATTATTAACAGCTTAATCGTTTCTTCCTGCTGTGCAGCACTGTCAACGTATTTTTCAGCACTGACGGCTTATGGACTTTATGCCTATAATTTCAAATTGAAAAAAGCGGCATTTACGTTCATTATGGCAATCCTGGTTATGCCGACACAGGTTACTGCACTTGGTTTCCTGAGATTGATCACGAACATGGGAATGTATGATACACTTCTTCCGTTGATCCTTCCGTCGATCGCTGCTCCGGCTGTATTCTATTTCATGTACAGCTATATGGAGTCATCACTTCCGATGGCACTTGTAGAAGCGGCAAGAATTGATGGAGCCGGTGAGTTCCACATTTTCAACAAGATTGTTCTGCCGATCATGAAACCGGCAGTCGCGGTACAGGCCATTTTCACCTTTGTCAGTTCCTGGAATAATTACTTCATTCCGGCGTTGGTGATTCAGACGAAGAAAAAGATGACACTTCCAATTCTGATCGCAACGCTTCGTGGTGCTGATTATATGAGTTTTGATATGGGCAAGATTTACATGATGATTATGATTGCGATCGTTCCGATCATTATCGTATATCTGTTCCTGTCAAGATTCATCATTGCAGGTATTACTCTTGGTGGTGTAAAGGAATAATAAATGTCTGAAAAAATAACAAGCAGTCTGGCACAGGGGATATCGCTTCCTGTGGAAGGTGAGAAATATAATTCTCCCGGATCAATCGATATCATCCGACGTGCCGGAACTGAGAGCATGGTCCTCATGAAGAATGAGGACCATGTTCTGCCTATTGGAAAAGAAAAAGTGGCTCTCTTTGGAAGATGCCAGGTCAATACTTTTTTTACCGGGTACGGAAGTGGCGGTGATGTAAAACCAACGAGAAAAGTTTCTATTCTGGAGGGAATCAAAGCGTCAGGCATGGCCATTGATAAAGAGGTGGCGGACAGCTATGAAGCATGGTGTTCTCTTCATGAACCGGATATGGGAAGCTGGGGCAACTGGCCTTCTTCTCTACCGGAAATGCCGGTCAGTGACGAGTTTGTGAAAAATGCAGCAGCAAGAAATGAAAAAGCGATTCTCATTATAGGAAGATCAGAGGGAGAGGATCAGGATAATACGCTGACAAAAGGAAGCTTTTATCTTTCAGATGAGGAAGAAAATCTTCTTTCCAAAATCAACAGATATTTCGAAAAAGTAATTGTCCTTCTGAATATCGGCGGAATAATGGATTTTTCCTGGATCGGAAAGTTTGATCATCTGAAGGGACTTATGATCGTCTGGCAACTTGGGCAGGAAATGGGACACGCAGTAGCGGAGGTCCTTTCCGGATCTGTTTCTCCGTCCGGCCATCTGGCGCAGTCCGTTGCCAAAACGTATGAAGAATATCCTTCCGCTCCGTATTTTGGAAATGCTGACAAAAACGAATACAAGGAAGGAATTCACGTCGGATACCGCGGAATAAAGCATCCGCTCTTTCCGTTCGGCTACGGCCTTTCTTATACCACTTTTAAAAACGAAGTAACCGGTTTTACAGAAAAAAATAATGGATATGAGATCGGGGTGAAGATTACGAATACCGGTGAGTATGCCGGAAAGGGTCTTGCCCAGATATACCTTTCGATTCCGGGATATGATTTTCTTTCTCTTTCCGCTTTTGAAAAATCAGATAAACTGTTTCCTGGAGAAAGTGAAACGTTTACGCTCTTTGTCAGAAAAGAGCAGCTTTCTGTCTTTGAGAAAGAGCGGGAGTGCTTTGTGATTCAAGAGGGAAAGTACGAGTTCTTCCTGGGAGATTCTCCTTATGATACTTCAGATAAAGCAGGAGAAAGTGTTTTTGAAGAGGAAGAAATTTTAGTAAAATGTGACTCAATTACGGAAGATTCAAAAGCTCTGAGAAAAAGAATCGAGGAAAGACTTCCAAAAGAGATAAAGTCGAACGTAACTGAAGAAATAAGTTTTGGGGATGTCCTCTCGGGAAAGTATTCGATAGATGATTTTATAGCTCAGATGACGCCGGAAGAGCTTTCGGATCTGGCACGTGGTGAAGGTTCTATGGAATCTCCGCTTGCGATTAAGGGCAATACAGGAGTATTCGGCGGAATCACTCCATCGCTTCGGTCAAAAGGTATTCCTGTGATCAACACTTCTGATGGTCCGTCGGGACTGCGTGTCAGCCGTTACTGTTCTTTGCTTCCTATCGGATCAGCGATTGCTTGTACCTGGAATAGGCATCTGACCGAGGAACTGTACAGATCCGAGGCGGATGACATGAAGCATTACGGCGTGGACGTCCTGTTAGGTCCGGGAATCAATATTCAGAGAAATCCGCTGTGCGGAAGAAACTTTGAATATTATTCTGAGGATCCCTATCTTGCCGGAATGATGGCAGGAGCTGCCGTACGCGGCATTCAAAGTCAGGGAAGTGCAGCATGTATTAAGCATTTTGCATGCAATAATCAGGAAAAAAACCGCAGCCATAATTCAAGCAATGTCGATGAGAAGACTTTGCGTGAAATCTATCTGAGGCCTTTTTATATTGCAATTAGGGAATCTTCACCCTGGTGCATCATGACAAGTTATAACAAGATAAACGGAATCTGGTCTCATTACAACTATGATCTGGTGACGACTGTACTGAGAAAAGAATGGGGGTATCGCGGACTTGTTATGACGGACTGGTGGATGGAACTGTCACAAAGTCCGGAGTTCCCGGAAATCAGAGACAATGCATACCGGATACGTTCCGGAATAAATCTTCTGATGCCGGGCGAACTTATTCGCGGAGACGGCCATTTCGAACATGATGCAAATCCGGAAACATATCTGACTTTGGGAGAACTTCAGGAAAATGCACGTCACATCTTATATTTTATTTTGAGAATGAGGCAAAGATATGGGCAAGATACATTTTATAGATAAAGATGGAACCTTTGAGCTGATGAGGCCGGAAGATTACAGCTATCTGTATTTCCCACTGGCCGGTGAAGCAGGACTGAAGAGCAGTATCACTCCGAATCTCGGCGGAGACGCTGAAATCGATCAGACCACATTTCTGCTGGAGCCTGTAAGCTCCGAGAGTCTGCACAACAACCGCAGCACCAGAAATTTCTGGGTGAAATTTGATGATGGAAGCGTCTGGTCGGCGGCGGGAAGTTCGGCAGAAGCGGAGAATGATAAATTCACAAAAGAGCAGGATGATTCAAAGATACCGCAGGTTTTATGTGGCAGAGCATGGAACGGGTGTCAAAAAAACATGCTGTTTCGGCTCGGATCACTTCTTTTATTCCACGGGATATGAACGCGGAAGTCATGTTTGTGACTTTAAAGAATCTCTCGGATAAGACCGAAAAGGTAACTCCGGTTGCTGCTGTTCCGATTTACGGAAGAAGTGCCGATAACATTCGGGATCACAGAAATGTCACATCCATGCTGAATCGGATTCATACGGAAAAGTATGGCGTCGTTGTGACACCGACAATGTCCTTTGATGAAAGAGGACATAAGAAGAATCATACATCTTATTATGTAATCGGAAGTGCCGGAGACGGACAGCTGCCGGTGGAGTTTTATGCGACCGTTGACCAGTATATCGGAGAAGGCGGAACATATACACATCCTGGAGCTCTTTACAGGGACCTTCCGGGCGTTTCGGCAGGACAGGATTTTGCAGGAAAAGAGGCAGTCGGAGCCCTTAAGTTTTCGGAGAAATCTCTGGCACCGGGTGAAGAGGCGTCATATACGATCCTTCTGGGAATTGCGCCCAAGGGAACAGATCTTGCTCCTTTGCTTAAGCGCTTTGACAGCTCGAAAAAGACGGAAAACGAGCTGGATCTTGTAAGGGAATACTGGAAAAAAGAGGTAAATATCAGTTATCACACCGGAAATCAGCAGTTTGACGAGCTGATGAAGTGGGTGACGTTCCAGCCTTTCCTGAGGAGAATCTTTGGCTGTTCATTTCTCCCGTATCATGACTATGGAAGAGGAGGAAGAGGATGGAGAGACCTGTGGCAGGATTCCCTTTCTCTTCTCATGATGAATCCGAAAGAAGTAAGAGACGATCTTGTAAGCTATTTCGGAGGTGTCAGAATTGATGGAACGAATGCGACGATCATAGGTGATAAACCCGGAGAGTTCAAAGCGGACCGCAATGGCATTGCGCGTGTCTGGATGGATCACGGTATGATCCATCCAGACA
>CAYYEB010000052.1:0-10612 GCA_964470725.1 uncultured Lachnospiraceae bacterium
CATCGGCATCGGCCATGATGATGATTTTGTCATAACGAAGCTTTGAGATATCGAAATCGTTTCCGTATCCTTCCGAAAATCCGCAGCCGAAGGCGTTGATCATCGTCTTAATCTCCGCATTTGCAAGCACTTTATCGATGCTTGCCTTTTCCACATTCAGAATTTTTCCGCGAATCGGAAGAATCGCCTGGTACTGACGGTCTCTGGCCGTTTTTGCGGAGCCGCCGGCGGAGTCTCCTTCGACGATAAAGATTTCACACTTTGACGCATCACGGCTGATACAGTTCGCAAGCTTGCCGTTTGAATCAAAGGAATACTTCGGCTTTGTGAGAAGGTTACTTTTGACCTTCTCCGCTGACTTCCGGATCTTGGCGGATTTTTCCGCACAACTCAGAACATTTTTTAAGACTTCCAGATTTCGGTCAAAGTAATGCGGAATCTCCTCCGACACAACCTTGGCAACTACGCGCCCCGCATCCGGATTGTCCAGTTTTGTCTTTGTCTGTCCCTCGAAACGCGGGTCCGGATGTTTGATGGAAATCACGGCCGTCATACCATTTCGAATATCGGGGCCCGTAAAGTTCGGATCCTTTTCCTTTAAGATTCCAAGTTCTCTTGCATATCCGTTCATCACCTGCGTAAATGCGGTCTTGAATCCGGTCAGATGTGTTCCGCCGTCGGCATTATAGATATTATTGCAGTAGCCGAGAATGTTTTCATGAAATTCATTGACATATTGGAAAGCGATCTCCACGGCGATTCCCTCGTCCTCGCCGCTGATATAGATCGGATCACAGACCTTCTCTTCCTTTGCATCAAGGTCACTGACAAATCCCACAATGCCTTCCGGTTCATGATACGTAATCTCTTCCGGCTTCTCTCCCCGCAGGTCCCGGAATACGATTGTCAGCTTCGGATTTAAGTAAGCCGTTTCATGAAGACGGGAACGGATTTCCGGCGCAGAAAATTTCACCACATCGAAAATCTCCGGATCCGGCGTAAAATTCACCGTGGTTCCGGTCTCCTTCGTCTTTCCCTCCACCGGCAGAAGCCCGTTCACGAGTTTCATCGTCGGTTTGCCCTTCTGAAAATGATCATGATGGATTCCGCCGTCACGTTTTACAATCACATCCATGTCCGTTGACAGAGCATTGACCACGGATGAGCCGACACCGTGCAGACCTCCGGAAGTCTTGTAGGCACTGTTATCAAACTTTCCGCCTGCATGAAGAGTTGTGTAAACAAGTCTTTCAGCCGGCACACCCTTTTCATGCATTCCGACCGGAACGCCACGTCCGTTATCCGAAACGGTACAGGAGCCGTTTTTTTCCAGTGTCACTTCTATATGCGTACAGTAGCCTGCGAGATGCTCATCGACAGCATTGTCCACAATCTCATAGACCAGATGGTTGAGACCTTTCCTTGACGTACTGCCGATATACATTCCCGGACGTTTGCGTACAGCCTCAAGTCCCTCCAGAACGTGGATGCTTGAGGCATCATAAACTTCTTTTTTTGCCATAAAAAAATACCTCCGGCCGGATTCCCGGCAACGAAGGCATTATAGCATAACGAACATGTGTTCTCAAGTGTGTTTCATTCAGCCGCTTTTTGCACTGCTTCTTTCATGCTCCGTACATAATCCGCAACCTCTTCCACCGAAGCGCCTGCATGAATCATCCGAAGGATTGCGCTTCCGACGATGGCTCCATCCGAAATAGAGGCCATCTTCTCCGCCTGCTCCGGTTTGCTGATGCCGAAACCGACCGCGCATTTCTGATCCGGATTGGTCTCCCGGATAATCGAAACCATATGTTCAATGGCATCATACTGAAAATCGGACCGTACGCCTGTGACTCCCATTGAGGAAACCACATAGATAAATCCCCGCGGATTTCTGGCAATCGTTCGAATTCTGTCCTCTGAAGTAGGAGAGACCATAGAAATAAGATCCACGCCGTACCGGTCAGAGACATCAAGTACCTCATCCTGTTCCTCAAAGGGTACATCCGCAAGAATCAATGCGTCGATGCCGTCTTTTTGGCACCGCTCAAAAAACGGCACATAGGGTTCCGGCGCCTTTTCCGGACGATGTCCCTCCTTCACCTTCTGCTCGTATTCCTCTCCCTTATACTGGAACACCGGATTTACATACGTCATAAACGCAAGCGGCAGATCCGGCTTTACTTCTCTCACCTTTTCCACAACTTTGAAAGCTCCCGAGACAGTCATTCCGTTCTTTAACGCAACGGCATCCGCCTCCTGAATCACCGGGCCCTCCGCAGTCGGATCGGAAAACGGAATTCCGACCTCAATCAGGTCCGCTCCGGCATCTGCCATTGCAAGAATATACTTCACCGTTGATTCCGCATCCGGATCTCCCGCGGTAATAAACGGGATAAAAGCTTTTCCGTTCCGAAAAGCATTCAATGTCTTACTCATAACTTATTCCTTTCCCCGCATTCGTCACTCGTGCAGATCATGTCCCCTGTATCTTGCGATTGCCGCTACATCCTTATCTCCGCGTCCGCTTAAGCAGACGATCATGATATCATCTTTCTTCATCGTAGGTGCAAGTTTCATCGCATAAGCCACCGCATGCGCACTCTCAATGGCACAGATGATTCCCTCTTCTTTAGCCAGATACTCAAATGCCTGTACCGCCTCTTCATCGGTCACAGGGACATACTGTGCACGCCCGCTGTCACGAAGATATGCATGTTCCGGTCCTACACCCGGATAGTCAAGTCCGGCGGAAATGGAATAGACAGGTGCGATCTGTCCTTCGTCATTCTGACAGAAGTAGGATTTCATTCCGTGGAAAATTCCCACGGATCCTGTATTCATCGTCGCTGCGGTTCTCGGCGTATCTATTCCTTCACCTGCAGCTTCACAGCCGATCAGACGCACATCCTTGTCATTGATAAAATTATAGAACATTCCCATCGCATTTGATCCGCCGCCTACGCAGGCCAGCACCGCATTCGGAAGTTTTCCTTCCTTTTCCAGAATCTGTTCTCTGGCTTCCTTGGAAATGACCGACTGAAAATCCCTCACCATCGTCGGGAACGGATAGGGTCCCATTGTGGATCCGATGCAGTAATGCGTCGTCGCACAGTCCTGTGACCACACGCGCATGGCCTCATTGACGGCATCTTTCAGGGTTCCCGTCCCGGAATCCACGCCATGTACCTTCGCTCCCAGAAGTTCCATGCGATAAACATTCAGGGCCTGACGCTGCATATCCAGTTTTCCCATATACACATCACAGTCCATGTCCAGAAGTGCCGCCACCGTTGCAGTCGCCACGCCATGCTGTCCGGCTCCTGTTTCCGCAATGAGTCTTGTCTTGCCCATTCTCTTTGCCAGAAGCGCCTGTCCAAGAACGTTGTTGATCTTATGAGCTCCCGTATGGTTGAGATCCTCTCTCTTCAGATAGATCTTGCATCCTCCCAGATCTCTGCTCATCTTCTGTGCATAATAAAGCAGTGACGGTCTGTTCGCATATTCTCTCAGATACCAGTCAAGCTGTTTCTGAAATTCCGGATCATTTTTCGCTTCCTTGTAAGCCTTTTCAAGCTCATCAAGAGCATTCATCAAAGTCTCTGTGATATACTGGCCGCCAAACTGGCCAAATCTTCCTTTTGTTCCCATAGATTTTTCCTTTTTACTGTTCTGATTATGACAATGCTGTCTTCGCTTCCGAAATGAACTTTCCGCATTTTTCGAAGCTTTTCGTAAGGTCCGTGTTTTCCACGCCTGAAGAGACATCCACGGCAAAGGGATGAGTTCTTCGGATTCCCTCTCTGACATTTTCCGGATTCAGTCCTCCGGCAAGAAAGAACGGCTTCCCGACGTAGTCCTTCAGAAGGTCCCATTCAAAACTTCTGCCCTCTCCTCTGCCGGCATCAAAAAGAAAATAGTCCGCATCCGGATAAGTCTCCGCCGCCCGGGATAAGATTTCTTTTTCGCTTTGCCCTTCGGCCTTATTCTCCTCATTCTTCGGCTTCAGGAGGATTGCTTTGATTACCTTTTTTCCCGTTGCCTCATGAATTCTTTTGATCGTTTCATTCGTCTCGGATCCGTGAAGCTGCGCCATGTCGAGAGTTCCCTCTTTCAAAAGGGAAATCATATGCTCCTCCGGCTCATCTACGAAAACTCCGACCGCCTTTATTCCGGGATCTAATTTCTTCTTAAGTTTTCGAACCGTTTCATCTGAAACCCTGTGGCGCGTATCGGCAAACACAAATCCTGCATAGTCCGCATGAAGCTTATTTACCGTATCGATGTCTTCCTCATGCATCATTCCGCAGATTTTAACCCCCGGAGGTCTTCCCGACAGCTCCTGAAGTTTTCTGCTCTTGTCCGGAGCACGCATCCGTGAAGCTGCGCCATGTCGAGAGTTCCCTCTTTCAAAAGGGAAATCATATGCTCCTCCGGCTCATCTACGAAAACTCCGACCGCCTTTATTCCGGGATCTAATTTCTTCTTAAGTTTTCGAACCGTTTCATCTGAAACCCTGTGGCGCGTATCGGCAAACACAAATCCTGCATAGTCCGCATGAAGCTTATTTACCGTATCGATGTCTTCCTCATGCATCATTCCGCAGATTTTAACCCCCGGAGGTCTTCCCGACAGCTCCTGAAGTTTTCTGCTCTTGTCCGGAGCACGCATCATCGTCTCTCCGACCAGAACTGCATCCGCATGCATCTCTTCTGCCGCTTCAATGTCGGATCTCGTTTTTACACCGCTTTCGGAAATAAACAGGGTTCCCTCCGGAACCAGATCCCGAAGTCTTCCTGCATTTCGAACATCCACCGTAAAGTTCTTCAGATTCCTGTTATTGACTCCGATGATTCTTGCCCCGGCATCCGCTGCCATCCGGATTTCGTCCCCATTATGTGCTTCCACAACAGCAGATAAACCAAGTTCATCACAGAGCTGCTTATAATCTTTCAGCTGCACCGGATCGAGAATGGCGCAGATGAGCAGCACCGCCTGGGCGCCGATTGCCTTCGCCTCGTAGATCATATAATCGTCTACGGTAAAATCTTTTCGTAAAATCGGAATATCTGTATTTTGCCGAATTTCCGTCAGATATTCATTTTTTCCCTGAAACCAGTAGGGTTCCGTCAGGCAGGAAATGGCATCCGCCCCGGCATTGTCATACTCCTTTGCAATTTCCACATAAGGAAAATGCGGTGCAATCAGCCCTTTTGAAGGGCTTGCCTTTTTTACTTCGCAGATAAATGACAACCTTTTCTTCCGAAGCGCTTCTTCGAAAGGAAACGGTTCGAACGAACTGATGCCGGACGGAATATCTCTTCGGCGAAGAACCGGTCTTCCGTCCAGTACCATTGCAGGATCCGGGTGGATTTTTTTTGCTTCACGGACCCTTTCCCTTGTCTTCTCAGCGATCTCATCGAGAATGTTCATCGATTGCTCTCCCGGATAAAATCTTCCAGAACCTTTGCGGCGGCACCGCTGTCAACCAGCTTTTCCGCCTCACGCACGCCTTCTTCGAGTGTATCTGCCTTTCCTGCCACATAGATGCCGGCGCCTGCATTCATGAGTACGGTATTGCGTTTTGTACCGGTGATCTTTCCCGAAAGAATATCTCTTGTAATCTGTGCATTTTCTTCCGGCGTTCCGCCAACAAGTTCCTGCTTGGTTCCTGCAGCAAACCCGAAATCTTCCGGACGAATCGTCATGGTTCTGTAAAAACTATTCTTCAGTTCACAGACGGCGGTTTCTCCGCAGGAGGAAATCTCATCCAGTCTTTCCCGTCCGTACACCACCAATGCTCTTCTGACGCCCATCTTGTCAAGAACCTTTGCAATCGGTTCCAGAAGATACTCATCATAAACTCCGAGAACATAGTAATCAGGTTTCGCCGGATTTGTCAAAGGGCCAAGGATATTAAAAACGGTTCTGAATCCGAGTTCCTTACGGATTGCCCCGACATATTTCATGGCCGTGTGATATTTCTGAGCGAAGAGGAAGCAGATTCCCACATCATTTAACAGTCTTCTGCAGGTATCCGGATCCTCATTGATATTGACTCCCAGAGCTTCCAGGCAATCCGCCGTACCGGAAAGTGAGGAGGCGGCTCTGTTTCCATGTTTGCTTACCTTAATTCCGGCTGCGGCAATGATCATGGCAGCAGTTGTGGAAATGTTGAAGCTGTGGGCCTTATCTCCACCTGTTCCGACAATTTCCAGAGTTTCCATGCCCGGATGCTCCACTGGTGTCGCATGCTCACGCATTGCAACGGCACAGCCGGAAATCTCATCAATTGTCTCTGCCTTTGTGCTCTTTGTGGAAAGAGCTGCGAGGAAAGCCGCATTCTGCGTCTGAGAGGATTCACCGCTCATGATCTCATTCATGACGGTATAGGCTTCCTCGTAGGTCAGATCTTCTTTGTTGACAATTTTCTCAATGGCTTCCTTGATCATAGTCACATCCTCCTTTTATTGCACCCATCTTCAGGAATTCGCTCCGCATACTGTATAAGTCTTAGGCACGGCTCCATTGCCTCACAATTTTCACCATGCTAACCGGCATCCGGAAATCACTTCGCTCGTATTCGTCCACGCAGCTTTTCCTCTACAGTAAAAAACGTCCCTGACAGCGGTATTTTGCTGTCAAGGACGAATCATATTCGCGGTGCCACCTTGATTTGCAGGACTTCCTGCACTCTCATGGGATTCTATCAAATCCCGGTCTTTTTACGTGATCCACACGTCGCAGATTTACTGCGCCCTCCGCGGCCCATATGACAGTGCGCCCGCTGTCCGCTCCCACCATCCGGACTCGCTTGCAGCTCGCCTTCTGCTTTCTTCCGCTTCATCGGTTTAAAGCATTAACTTTATGAAGTTGCTCTTATGATAGCACTTATTCCGGAAAATGCAAGGGAAATTTACCAGTTATTTCAGAATCGGGAAAAAGAAAGTCATAGTTTACGCATGCTCAAAGCTGACGGGTCTCAAAGCGCGACCTGTTGCTCCGGGACGCTCCCGCTCGCTCGTTCTCGCAGCGGTTCTAAATTCATGCTGCGCCTAAAGGCTTGCATTCATTAATAACCGGCGGAACTCGGACGCCCGTAGTAATCAGGTCACGCCCTGAGGCCCTGTATAGTATAGGTTGTGGGCCGTAGCAACAGAAGGGATTTCATAGCCTCTTAATCAGAATCCCTGACAACAACTACAGTTGTACCGACCTCAGCATTTTTATAAATCGTTGCGGCGGCGTCCACAGGAAGGTTCACACAGCCGTGGGATCCGGAGGACTCATAAATGGTACCGCCGAATTCATCGCGCCAGGGTGCATCATGCAGACCATAGCTGTCATGAAACGGCATCCAGTAACTGACTTCTGAAGTATAGGTCACCGGCCCATCTGCGGTCAGTCTTCCCTCAAGTGTTTTATCCGGGATCTTGGCGTAAATGGAAAAGACTCCGGAGGGTGTTTTTCTGTCGGGATCGGATTCAAGACCTGTCACACAGTCCGTATCAAAGATGTTTGAACCGTTTTTATAGAAATATACGTGCTGGTTAGTCACATCCACTTCAATATAGGTTCCGCCGAAGGTGGAATCTGCTGTTTCGTTTACCGAATTTTTGATCTGGATCGTCTCGCTCCTGTGATTTAAGAGATCCTGGCAGAGCTGATCTGCCACATCATCGACATCCACCTTATATCCGTACGGATCGCAGGGAAGAGTTTTTGTCCCCAGGTTGGTGGTCTGAAACTGCATCGTATTCTTCGTGTCATCGAATTTATCGGCAATTGCCTGGACCATATTCCAGGAATGATCCGCAATCGTGGTCTTATCCACTGAATAATTTCCGTCGTCTCCCTTGCTGACCCAGTCAAGAAGCTTTTTTCGTCCGACGGTCCGTTTTGACCCGTCTTTTAAGATGAGATTTACCTTCGTTGCTATAAACGCATTGAGATCCTTTACCTGATCCTTCAAATCCTGATTGTTTTCTGTTACAGTCGGACGGATATAGGCATTTTGGGTTTTATAGAGGTCTATTTCCGGATCACCGCTTTGCACCGCGGAATTCACCGCAGAAAAGGCAACAGTTTCATTCAGCTGATTTCCCCTCTTTTCAGGAACGATCACGAATTTGTTGTCACTTATTTTCATATGCGCATTGACCGGTGCCGTCACATTGCCATCCTGAAATTCAGGGAGAGAAAGAAGAGCACTTTTCAGAGCATTTTCATCATAACGGAAGGATGTCTTCACCTGATACTTCTGTTTTCTGCCGAAAAGATGAGGCAGCCATGCCATACGGTTCTGTCCCTTTAAAAGATTTTCAGATTCCCCGCTGGAAACATACCGGTATCCGATCTGAGAACTTTTCAATGTCTCTGTTTTTCCATCCTGAAATGTAATCTTAAGTGAATATTTTTCAACGGCATCTTTTAAGACCTCTTCCGCCTTTGTCTCACTCATACCGCCGACATTATGCCCATTCAGATATGTATTGCTCAGAAAGCGGTCACTATAGGAATGGGCGATCAGAATATATACGAAAAGAAAAGCTGCCGCTGCGGCAGCAGCCAGAATCAGCCGCTGCCGCAGGACAGTCTTTTTTCGCTCCTCCATCCTTTTCTGATTTCGTTGTATTCTGTCAGATCCTGACTCGGGAGATGCTGCCCTGTCCGGATGCTCATTTTTCGATCCGGATGCCTCTTTTATCTGTGTGAACTTTTCCCGAACTTTTGTCCACCCGCTTTGAAAAGGATGTTCCATGTATACTGCTCCTTAAGATTCCTTCCGAATCGAAATTGACAGATCCTCCAGCTGCTTTTCGTCTACCTCACCCGGAGCATCCATCATCAGATCAGATGCATCCTTGACCTTCGGGAATGCCATAACGTCACGAATTGTATCCGATCCTGAGAAAAGCATTGCCATGCGGTCCAGACCGTAAGCAAGTCCTGCGTGTGGCGGTACTCCGTATTTGAACGCCGTCAGAAGAAATCCGAACTGTTCCTGTGCACGTTCCGGTGTAAAACCAAGGACCTCAAACATCTTCTCCTGTACATCATCCATATGGATACGGATGGAGCCGCCGCCCATTTCCGTTCCGTTTAAGACAATATCATACGCCTGCGCACGGACAGAGCCCGGATCAGTGTCGATCTTCTTCCAGTCGTCTTCATTCGGCATTGTGAAGGGGTGATGCATCGCAAGGTAACGTCCCTCTTCATCGGACCATTCAAGAAGCGGGAAGTCCACAACCCATACGAATTTGAAGTCATACGGATCAATCAGTCCCAGTTCATTGCCGAACTTAAGTCTTAACGCGCCAAGCGCCGCGCAGACAACCTTGAATTTATCGGAAATAAAGACAAGAAGATCGCCCTTTTCACCATGCATGGCATCAATAAGGGCCTTCATTTCCTCTTCCGTCATAAACTTGCTGAAGGAAGACTTTACTGTTCCGTCGCTCTTCAGCTGGATGTATGCCATTCCCTTTGCACCATAAGTCTTGGCAGTTTCCGTCAGCTTATCAATCTGCTTGCGTCCCAGATCTCCCAGACCTTTTGCATTTAAGCCGCGAACATAACCGCCGTCCTTAATGGCATTTGTGAATACACCAAACCCGCAGTTTCTGACCACATCCGTCACATCGACAATCTTCATTCCGAAGCGGAGATCCGGCTTATCGGAGCCGTAATAATCCATGGCATCCTGCCAGGTGATTCTTCCGATTCCGTGCTCCTTCATCTCTTTTCCGGCCTTCTCAATTCCGGAAATCAGGCCTTCCGGAAATTCCAGTTCCCTGTAAATCGGCGGAAGGTTTTCAAGAAGATATGTCAGAAGTCTTGTATTGACATCCAGAACATCATCCTGGTCCACAAAGGAAAGCTCCATATCCACCTGTGTAAATTCCGGCTGACGATCCGCTCTTAAATCCTCATCACGATAGCATCTTGCAATCTGATAATAGCGGTCGAAACCGGAGCACATCAGGAGCTGTTTTAAGAGCTGCGGGCTCTGCGGAAGGGCATAGAAGTTCCCCGGATGTACACGGCTCGGTACCAGATAGTCGCGAGCGCCCTCCGGTGTGCTCTTGATGAGCGTCGGAGTCTCGATATCAAGGAAGCCCTCCTTATCCAGGAATTCCCTGATCAGATGCACAAGGCGTGAACGGAACATGATCTTATGCTGCAGTTCCGGGCGGCGAAGATCCAGATAACGATATTTCAGGCGCAGATCTTCTCTTGTATCGATTCCGTCCTGCACCAGAAACGGAGTTGTTTCGGATTCGCTCAGCACACGGAGTTCTTCCGGAACAACCTCAATGGTTCCGGTCTTCAGATGTGTATTGACCGCGCCGCCTCTCTTCTGCACCGTTCCGACAACGGCAATGGCGGACTCCGTCTTAAGGCTTCCCCATCTCGGATCAGCGCCCTCAGACTCGGTCACAATCTGAATAATACCCGAGCGGTCTCTTAAGTCGACAAATACGATTCCGCCCTTATTTCTGCATTTTGCGACCCATCCCATCAGGGTCACTTTTTTTCCGATATCCTCTTCCGTCACCTCAGCACATCTGCAGGTGCGGTGCAGGCCTTTCATTGACTCAGCCAT
>CAYYEB010000053.1:0-10406 GCA_964470725.1 uncultured Lachnospiraceae bacterium
GAAAGCGTCAGGCGCTTCCGAATGCAGAAATCATGATCCATCAGCCGTCAGGCGGGACACAGGGCAAGGCATCCGATATGCTGATTGATGCGGATCATATTCGCAAGATCCGTCAGCGGATGAATGAACTGCTGGCCCAGAATACGGGTAAGACAGCTGAACAGGTTGCGAAGGATACGGATCGCGATCACTGGCTGACTGCCGATGAAGCCGTGGAATATGGATTGATTGACAGCGTTGTAACAAATCGATAAAAACGGATAGGAAGGACTCCCTTGCATAGAAATATGCGGGAGTCCTTTATTCGCATATACGGATTTGCGCCGGCTGATCAGAAATTGAGAGGACAGGAATTATGAATAGCCCTTTTTGAGATGCCGGATGGACACATATAGATAAAAGGAGAGGAACACTATGGCAGGAAGACAGACACCGAAACTGCGCTGCAGTTTCTGCGGAAAAACGGCAGATCAGGTACGTAAGCTGATTGCCGGACCGGATGGGGTCTATATCTGTGATGAATGTATCGGGATCTGCAATGATATATTAAATGAAGAGGACGAAGACGCCAGAAAGAGGAGCCGCAATGCGGAAAAGCAGGAAATCAACCTGATGACTCCGCAGGAAATCAAAGCATTTCTGGATGATTATGTCATTGGTCAGGATGAAGCTAAGAAAGTTCTGTCCGTGGCGGTTTACAATCATTACAAGAGACTTCTGGCTCCGGATGATCTTGGAGTGGAACTTCAGAAGTCCAACATTATGATGCTCGGACCGTCCGGATCCGGCAAGACACTTCTTGCACAGACCCTTGCGAAAATGCTGAATGTACCGTTTGCGATTGCAGATGCAACGACATTGACAGAGGCAGGTTATGTCGGTGAAGACGTGGAAAACATTCTTCTGAAGCTGATTCAGGCCGCGGATTATGATATTGAGCGGGCTCAGCACGGAATTATTTATATTGATGAAATTGACAAGATCGGAAGAAAATCCGAAAATGCATCAATTACAAGAGATGTTTCCGGAGAAGGTGTACAGCAGGCCCTTTTGAAGATTATCGAAGGCACCAACGCCTCCGTTCCTCCGCAGGGCGGCAGAAAGCATCCGCAGCAGGAAATGATTCAGATCGATACAACGAATATTCTCTTTATCTGTGGCGGTGCTTTTGTCGGTATGGATAAGATTATTGAAAACCGCCTGGAAACAAAATCCATCGGGTTCGGTGCAGAGCTCAGCAATATCAATGAAAAGAGCGAAACAGAACTCTTGAAGGAAGTTACTCCGCAGGATTTTGTGAAATACGGCCTGATTCCGGAACTGATCGGTCGAATTCCGATCGTTGTTTCCCTTGATGCTCTGGATGAAGATGCATTGATCCGCATTTTGAAAGAGCCGAAAAATTCTCTTGTCAAGCAGTACACTGCTCTATTGGGAATGGACGGTGTAAAGCTTACGATGAAGGATGATGCACTCAAGGAAATCGCTCATGAGGCAGTGGAGCGTAAAACGGGTGCAAGAGGCCTTCGCGCGATTGTGGAAAAGACGATGATGGATGCGATGTATGAAGTTCCTTCCGATGATTCGATCACGGAGTGCGTTGTGACAAAGGAAGCCGTGCAGGGCAAGGAAGAGCCGGAGCTGATTCATCAAAAACCCAAGTCAGGAAAGTCGGAACCGAAGATCAGCCGTGAAAAGGCTCAGCCTGCGATGAAGAAGGCGGAGTAAATACTCTGGCAAAACTCTATCTATCAAATCTTATATTTCCCGGCAAACAGACGGATGAAATCCGAAATGGGTGCCGGGATAATCGGGGAGGAAGATTCTTGTATAAAATAGCAAATTGTGAGCTGGAAACGGTATGCGGAATTACCAGTAAGCTGCCGGATAACAAAAGATTTGAGGTGGCCTTTGCAGGAAAGTCCAATGTCGGCAAGAGCAGTCTGATCAACACTCTGATCCAGCGAAAATCTCTTGCGAGAACTTCCTCTCAGCCGGGAAAGACGCAGACCATCAATTATTATCACGTAAATCAGGATAGATCCGGAGAAGATTTTGCACCGGACTGCTATCTGGTGGATCTCCCCGGCTATGGATATGCGGCCAGATCAAAACATGATAAGGAAAAATGGGGGACAATGATTGAGAATTATCTTCATACGTCCCGTCAGCTGAAGGCCGTATTTCTTCTCGTGGATATTCGCCACGATCCGTCAGAAAATGACAAGCTTATGCATGACTGGATCATTGCCAATGGTATGACGCCGGTAATTATTGCCACCAAGGCGGATAAAATCAAAAAGACAGAATTGAACAAAAAAGTAAATGCAATTCGTACAATATTGCACGTGCCGTCAGATTCTCCGGTCATCGCATTTTCCGCACAGACAAAAAACGGGCGTGAGGAAATCTGGGATGTTATCCGTCACTGTGAATAAAGCCTGCAAAGAGGAGAAAGATGTATTATGAGCATCATCAGAGCCTCAAAACTCGGATTTGACTACGTAAAATATGATGAGGATTCGGAAGAACCGGAGAAGATTAACGCTCTCAAAAACGTGGATCTTGAAGTGGAGAAGGGACAGTTTATCGCAATCCTCGGACATAACGGATCAGGAAAGTCCACACTTGCCAAGCAGATCAACGCACTTCTTGTTCCGACAAGCGGAACGATGTATGTGGATGGCATAGATACTTCCGAAGAGGAAGATCTCTGGAAGATCCGACAGAAGGCCGGAATGGTTTTTCAGAACCCGGATAATGAGATTATCGGCTCGGTAGTAGAAGAAGATGTGGGATTCGGACCGGAAAATCTCGGCATAAAGACGGAGGATATCTGGAAAAGGGTGGATGATGCTCTGGCAAAAGTCGGCATGCTTGCTTTCCGGGACCGTTCACCGAACAAACTGTCAGGAGGCCAGAAACAGAGAGTGGCAATTGCCTCAGTTGTCGCCATGCATCCGGAATGTATTGTACTGGATGAGCCGACGGCCATGCTGGATCCGAACGGGCGGCAGGAAGTTCTGGAATGTGTTCGGGAACTGAATAAAAAGGAAGGCATTACCGTTATTCTGATCACGCATTACATGGAGGAGGTTGTCCATGCGGACCGTGTGATCGTGATGGACAAGGGTTCCATTGTTATGCAGGGAACTCCCCGTGAAATTTTTTCCCGCGTGGATGAACTGAAGAAGTATCGGCTGGCGGTTCCGCAGGTGACAGAACTTGCCTGGGAACTTAAGCAGTCCGGTGTTGATCTGCCGGATGGAATACTTACGATAGATGAATTCGTGGAGGCCATATGCTGATTGAACTAAAAGATGTCTGCTATACATATGGAAAAGATACGGTCTATGAGGTCAATGCTCTGGATCACATCAATTTGAAGATCGATGAGGGCGAATTCATCGGGATCATTGGTCACACCGGAAGCGGAAAGTCCACGCTTCTTCAGCATTTTAACGGTCTCATCCGTCCGACCTCGGGACAGGTCCTTTTTGAGGGAAATGACATCTGGGCAGAAGGCTACAATTTAAGAGAACTTCGCACACATGTGGGACTGGTGTTTCAGTATCCGGAAAATCAGCTTTTCGAAACGGATGTGATCACGGATGTCATGTTCGGTCCGAAAAATGAGGGACTTTCCAAGGAACAGTGTGAGGAGCGTGCGGAAATTGCACTGAAACAGGTTGGAATACCGGAGGAACTGTATAAGGTATCTCCGTTTGAACTCTCCGGAGGACAGAAACGGCGTGTGGCAATGGCCGGAGTACTGGCAATGGATCCGCAGGTGCTGATTTTGGATGAACCGACCGCGGGACTTGATCCGGCCGGAAGGGACGAAATTTTGGGACAGATTCAGTACCTGCATGATACGCGCGGGATTACCCTGATTCTGGTGTCACACAGCATGGAAGACGTAGCCCAGTATACAAAGCGGCTGATTGTGGTAAATGACGGAAAAATTGCATTTGATGCACAGCCAAAACAGGTATTTGCCCATTACAAAGAACTTGAGAAAATGGGACTTGCGGCTCCTCAGGTAACGTACATCATGCATGCGCTTTATGAACGGGGACTTAAGGTCGATTTGACGGCAACAACCGTGGAAGAGGCAAAACGCAGTATCCTGATGGCACTGGCACAGAAAAAGAGCGCGGGAGAGTGAGAAAAGGATGGGAGAAATTACATTAGGACAATATTATCCGACAAATTCCATCCTGCATCGGCTTGATCCACGCGTCAAACTGGTGGGAACACTGGTGTATATCGTGTCACTTTTTCTTGTAAGGGGCCTCATCGGATGGATTGTGGCGACCGTTATTCTGGGAATCCTGATCGGACTTTCAAAAGTTCCCTTTAAGTATATTTTAAAGAGTATGAAGCCGATTCTCTGGATTCTGATTATCACAGTGATTTTCAATCTGTTTCTGACACCCGGAACGGATGTGTGGAGCTTCGGAATCCTGCATATTACAGGAGAAGGTATCCATGTTTCGGTAACGATGGCGCTGCGTCTGACGTATCTTGTGATGGGATCGTCGATTATGACACTGACGACGACGCCGAACTCTCTGACGGATGCAATGGAAAGCCTCTTCGGCTTTCTGAAGTACATTAAGGTGCCTGTTCATGAAATTGCAATGATGATGTCTATTGCGCTTCGTTTCATTCCAATCCTGATGGAGGAAACGGATAAGATCAAGAAGGCGCAGATGGCGCGGGGTGCGGACTTTGAAAGCGGTAACTTCATTCAGCGGATGAAAGCCATGATTCCTCTTCTGGTTCCTCTTTTCGTGTCGGCATTCCGAAGAGCGAACGATCTTGCGATGGCGATGGAGGCCAGATGCTATCACGGAGGCGATCATCGGACAAGAATGAAACCCCTGAAATACACAGGACAGGATGCGATTGCCTACATTCTGACCGGATGTTATCTGGCGGTGGTGATCACAATGCGAATAGTTCTATAGTGAAAAATCGAAGTAATAATATCTGAGAATATGTCATGTTCACCGGCAAAACATATCTCCCGGCGCTCAAAATCGTTTTTGATTCGCGTCCGGGAGATAGTTTTGTCCGGTTCACATTCGTAATGTAACAGCTGCTGCTTTGATGGTCATGGAAAACAACGGTGTTTTCAATCTGTTAAGTTAGCTATGGGGAAAGATATATGCGTATAAAACTCACAATTGCGTATGACGGGACGAATTACCATGGTTTCCAGTCCCAGACCAATGGTGTTGCGGTACAGGATGTGGTCAATGACGCGATTTCTGATTTGTTCGGAAAGCCTGCAAAGACGATCGGAGCGAGCCGCACGGATGCCGGCGTGCATGCGGAGGGAAATGTCGCAGTCTTTGATATTGAGACAAGAATTGCTCCGTCAAAGATTGCATTTGCCTTAAATGCGAGGCTTCCCGAGGATATTCGCATTACAAAGAGTGCACAGGTACCGGATGACTGGCATCCGCGTTATCAGAAAACGGTAAAAACCTATTCCTATCACATATTGAATCGGACTCATCCTGATCCGTTGACGCGGCACCTGGAAATGCATGTGTACTACCCGCTGGACGAGAAGAAGATGGATCAGGCGGCAAAATATCTTATCGGAGAACACGATTTTCAGTCATTTTGTTCTGCTGGAAATTCGACGGCCACAACAATACGCACAATTTATGAAGCGGGGGTCAGGCGAGACGGCGATAGAATTGTATTTACCGTAACCGGTAACGGATTTCTTTACAATATGGTGAGAATCATTGCAGGAACGCTTCTAGAAATCGGGCAGGGAATGTATCCTCCGGAGAGGATGACTGAAATTATTGCAGCCAGGGACAGGAAGACGGCCGGACCGACAGCGATTGCGAAGGGACTGGTATTGGAGAAAATAGAGTATCCGGAAAGTGAGCCGGGCGGCAATAAGGTGTGAACTGCTGTTTTTAATGCTTGACTTTAACGCGGGAAAGTGTTATCGTTTGACACAACTTAATAATGCCTGTGAGAAAGAGTAGTAGCAGACGTTAAGGAACCACAAGCGAGCCGTGTATGGTGGAAGACGGCTGGGGACACATCTGTGAATGGACTTTTGAGGCAAAGCGATTGAGTGACCGGTGATGGCCGGTAAACTGAGTGGCACCGCGGTAAGAAACTATCGTCTCAGACAGAAGAAGTCTGGGGCTTTTTTTATATCATTCTTTCAGGGGATTGACATGAATATGACCTGCGGCTCAAAACTCATCGCGCACACCTGAATTAGGAGGATATCTCATGAAAAAGAAAATGATGGCATTTGTTCTTGCAGCAGCCTGCGTTTTGTCACTTGGAGCCTGCGGAAGTTCTTCTTCGGCTTCATCCACTGCGGCTTCCACGTCCGGATCTTCAACAAGTACTGAAAATACGGCATCTGTTGCAGAGGCATCCGGAACTTCTGAGGCGTCAAGCGTACCGGCAGATGTCAAGGGAAAAACATTTAAGGTCGGTATTGTCCAGTATGTGGATGATGCTTCCTTAAATCAGATTGAAAAGAATATAGAGAAGGAACTGGATAAAAAGGGCAAGGAACTGGGCGTCAAATTCGATTATGGCGATTATACGTCAAACGGACAGGCCGACGGAACAGTATTGCAGCAGATTGCATCCGATCTCATTGCCGATGATGTGGATCTGATTATTCCGATTGCAACTCCGACGGCACAGATTATGCAGTCTGCGACAAAGGGAAAGGATATTCCGATTGTGTTCTCAGCGGTTTCCGATCCGGTAGGAGCCGGACTTGTGGACAGCATGGATAAGCCGGGTGCGAACATTACGGGAACATCCGATGCCCTCAACACGAACGCGATCATGGATCTGATCTTTGCGCAGAATCCGGATGCGAAGACCATTGGCCTTCTGTATTCCAACAGCGAAGATTCTTCAAAGCAGCCGATTGCGGATGCCAAGAAATATCTGGATAAAAAGGGTGTGAAGTACGTAGAGAAGACCGGAACCGATACGACGGGTGTTAAGGATGCGGCCAATGCTCTCATTGCGGCAAAGGTTGATGCCATTTTCACACCGACCGATAACACGGTTATGACGGCCGAACTTGCAATTTATGAGGCATTTGCCAAGGCGGGAATTCCTCACTATGCAGGAGCTGATTCCTTTGCACTGAACGGAGCGTTCTGCGGATACGGCGTGGATTACGCAAACCTTGGAGTGGAAACAGCAGATATGGCGGCAGATATCCTGGTAAACGGCGCAGATCCTGCCACAACACCGGTCAAGACCTTTGATAATGGTATTGCGATGATCAACACCGATGTGGCCAAGGAACTCGGCCTTGATGTGGAAAAGGTCAAGAAGACCTTCGAACCGCTCAGTTCTTCCGTGGAAGAAGTGAAGACAGCGAAGGAATTTGCGGACTCTTCAGAGAGCTGAAAAATTGTACAGCTATTGATAACCAAGTGGATCTCCCGGACTGGACAAAAAACGGTCCGGGAGATATGATTTTCATAAAGAACTGGAATGAGGAGGAAAGGAATTGGCACTTATCATTCAGACGGCACTGGAGCTGGGATTTATCTATTCTCTGGTTGCCTTGTCTTTATTTATCAGTTACAGCATTCTGAATATCTGCGATCTTTCCACGGATGGCTGCTACACATTGGGATGTGCGGTCGGAGCGGTCGTGACGATCGCCGGTCATCCGGTTCTCGCTATTTTTGCGGCTATGGCGGCAGGCGTCTGCTCCGGATTTTTCGTTGCGATTCTGCAGACAAAATTCGGCGTGGAGAGTATTCTGGCCGGTATTATCGTCAACACCGGACTGTATACGATTAATCTGGCAGTCATGGGATTTTCCTCCAATATTTCCATTTTCGGATCTGATACGATCTATGACCTGTTTGAAAAGCTGATCCCGGGGAAATTCTGGAAGACATGGAGCCCGCTGATTCTTCTGGGAATCATTCTTCTTGTGGTATGCCTTGGAATTTACTGGTTCCTGGGGACAAGACTCGGCCTTTCGATCCGAGCCACAGGTGACAGTCCGGAGATGGTTCGTGCTTCTTCCATTAATCCGGACTTTACAATTATTGTCGGCCTATGCGTGTCCAACTCTCTGACCGCACTTGCGGGCTGCCTGGTCGGACTGAACAATGGAAGCAGTGATATCAATCTCGGAACAGGCATGGTTACGGTAGCGCTGGCGTCCCTTGTGATCGGCGAGATGTTCTTCCACAATGGAAGCATTGCCTGGAGAATCCTCGGAGTTGTCTTCGGATCGGTTCTGTATCGCTTCGTGATGGCTCTGGCACTTCGTCTCAATGTACCGACGGAGGCTTTTAAGCTGGTATCAGCGCTCATCGTTGCGATTGCGCTCATTACGCCGCAGGTACGGAAAATGGTTCTTCTGCACAGGCAGAAGCGCAGACAGATGCTTACAAGCCGTCAGGAAGGGGGAAATAACTGATGCTGAAGCTTCAGAACATTACAAAAACCTTTCATGCGGGAACAATCAATGAGAAAAAGGCTCTGACCGGTATCAACCTGACGATGGAAGACGGCGATTTTGCAACCATCGTCGGATCAAACGGTGCCGGAAAGTCGACGATGTTCAATATTATTGCCGGGAGTTTCTATCCGGATACCGGAAATGTGATTCTGGATGGGAAGGACATTACCTTCGTAAAGGAACACAAGAGAGCTGTCTACATCGGAAGACTGTTTCAGGATCCGCTTATGGGAACGGCTCCGCATATGACGATTGAAGAAAATCTTGCAATCGCCTATCTGCGGGCGTCCGGAAGCAAATACAATGTGTTCAGCAGGATCAGCAAAAAGGAAAAAGAATTTTTCCGGGAACAGCTTTCCCGCCTTGGAATGGGACTGGAAGACCGGATGAAAAATCCTGTGGGACTCCTTTCCGGAGGACAAAGACAGGCTCTGACGCTTCTGATGGCAACGATGGTCACGCCGAAAATACTCCTTCTCGATGAACATACGGCGGCCCTCGATCCTGCAACGGCCGAAAAGGTTTTAAATCTCACAAAGGAAATTGTTGCGGAACGACACATTACCTGTCTTATGATCACGCACAATATGAACCAGGCCCTCGATCTCGGAAACAGAACACTGATGATGAGCGATGGAAAAATCGTACTGGATCTGAAGGGAGAGGAGCGCGAGCAGATGACTGTGGAAGGCCTTCTGGAAAAATTCGCACAGGGTGCCGGGAAGGCATTTGACAATGATAGGATTCTGCTCTCCACGGAGCAGGGAAAGTAACGAAATCAGGAATATTCTGTTTGTATCGACTTTTCTTTGAATGACTGAACCTGACGGTCAGGAATTGCCTGCGGAGATGCTCCAGAGCGGAGCACCTCCGTCTTTTGCGTCTTTACGGAGCTGACCGATCAGAAAATCTGCGGAAAAGGCCTTTGAGGTATTTTCACTGCTGTGAGGATCGGCAATGCAGATATTTCCGTCTCCGTCAATACCCGTCATAAGCAGATAATGTCCTTCCTCCGTGAAATAACCGGGTCCCATGAGACCGATCAACAGGTGATGCTGATGAAGTTCGCTCAGAATCGTTTCTTTTGAAATAGAATTCTGCAAAGATGTGACGGTAAGACCATAGGCCGGCAGCGCCGTTTCCACTATCGTGTGCTGAGAGCCCGCATTTACAACATACTGATGATTGGCCACGGCCCAATCCGCCATGGTAACAGGTGTGACCTGGCCGCCGTTTGTTCCAAAAGCATGAATTACCATCGCCACACAGGTCGGACCGCATCCGTTTGTGCTCATCAGATCCTTTCCATTGATGAGATACGTTCCCCAATGAGAATCCTGCTGATTAAAATACTGCATTTTCCCCATTTCCGTATCAAGAACCACGGTCTGATCTGTGGTGATGATATTCTGCGTATTTTCGGCCTCAGCTGTCGGCTGAGCTGCCTGATTTCCGGAGACACTGTTCTGTGCATTTGCAGACACGGAAGAAGGGGCATTGGCACTTGCCGAGGCATTTGCGGAAACTGACAATGTGGAGGAGGCGGCATTATCGGAAGAAACTCCGGCGGCACTTTCTGCTTCAGAAGCTGATGAAGCAGAAACATCTCTCAGGGTACTGTCAATAGAAGAAGCTTCACTGTCGGCATCTTGAACGGCAGCTTTTGTGACACCGGAAATAACGCCCTGCTTCTGGCCGGATGAATTTCTTCTTATAAAAGAGAAGACTGTCACCAGAATCATGACGCTCAGTATCGCGATGATGCCGTATAGGATTTTGAGTACGTGTTTCATAAATACCTCAAAGAATGTGATTCAACGAATTGATACAGAATAAAGCGGATAATCATAGCAGAGTTAACCTGACAAGAAGAAATAATTCTGCATTTGCTTTATTCTATAGG
>CAYYEB010000054.1:0-10184 GCA_964470725.1 uncultured Lachnospiraceae bacterium
AGTCTTCAAAATTCAGCGTCTTCCGCCTTCCATCCTTCGGAATCACCGCCCTTGGAAAAATCTTCCGGATCTTTCCGGCATAATCCTCCGGATAGACCATGGAAGGACTGAAATGAGTAAACCACAGCTCTCCGACCTGGGCCTCGGCGGCCAGGGCAGCGGACTCCTGCATCGTCATATGCCGCTTCTCCTTTGCCTTTTCCTCCATTCCGTCTTCGCCGTACATTCCCTCAAAGATTGCCAGATCCGCTCCGCGGGCGTGCTCCGCGATGGCAGGAATCGGCCTCGTATCGGTGGAATAGACAACCTTAAGCCCCTTACGGGCCTCCCCCAGCACCATGTCCGGTGTGAGAATCCGTCCATCATACTCACAGGTCTGTCCCTTCTGAAGCGGATTCCAGAACTTGAGCGGAATGTTCTGGGCCTTTGCCCGTTCCACATCAAAACGCCCCTGCCGGTGAAGCTGTATTTCCCAGCTGTAGCAGGTGACCCTGTGTTTTACGTGAAAATATGTAATCTCAAGACCGTCGGCAGTGAAGGTTCCGTCCTGACCTGCGATTTCCATTGTCTTTGTTTCAAATGGAAGTTCGGGAGCAATGGTCCGCACCGCTTTTACAATCCGGTCAATGCCGTGGGGGCCGACAATGGTGACGGGTTCCGTCCGGTCGGCATTTCCCATGGTCAGAAGAAGTCCCGGAAGTCCTGCGATATGATCCGCGTGAAAATGCGTCAGAAGTATCATATCGATGGACTTGCAGGAGCAGCCGTGTTTTCGCAAGGCGATCTGAGTTCCCTCTCCGCAGTCAATTAAAATGCTGTGACCGTTATAGCGCAGAAGGAGAGACGTCAGAAATCGATCGGGCAGGGGCAACATGCCTCCGGTGCCGAGTAAACAGAGATCAAGCATGATGATTATCCTCTTTATCCGGCCGACGGGCCATCGTAATGGCATCCTCCATCGGATCCGTATAGTAATTTTTCCTGAGACCGGTTTCTGAAAATCCGAGCTTTTCGTAGAGGTGTCTGGCCGGTGCATTGGATACGCGGACTTCAAGATAGGTTGTGGTAACACCCTTTTGAGATGCGCGCAGGAAGAGTTCTTCCATGAGCCGTCTTCCGATGCCGCGATTGCGCTTTTCGGGCAGAACCGTGATATCCAGAATATCGGATTCCGGTGGCATGAAAATAAGTCCGATGAAGCCTGCCACCTGTGGATGAAAGTCATCATCGGACGGAATCTCATCATTTTCATCGGCAACCAGGAGAATCGTATCGTCACGAAGAAAATACGTGAAAAGCGCGTTCTGGTCCCAGGGATTTCCTGAGTACCGGGATTCCATTTCCGCGACATCCGGAATATCACCGATCATAAGTTCACGAATTTGCATGAAGCCGTGCTTCCCTTTCCCGCTCCGCCTGGGACTTTCGAAGATAGATCGGAACGTGCTGATCTGCAGGAATCGCCTTTCCTTCTGCATAATAAATTTCCGCCAGTGCTCCCACCGATGCGGCCCGCTGGCGATTGACACTTGCGGGTGCATAAATGTGGGGAACGGTCAGAAGAGAATCAAGCGTGTCCTTATAAACGGAGACACCGTCTCCAAGGAAAATGACGCCATCCTGTGTCAGGGCAGAATCCATGCCGTTGATTTCTTCGGCAAGATCGGAAACGGCAATCGGACGCTGATCGGTGACAGTGACAAGCTTATGGTTTTCATAGCGGTAAATGCCGTTATAAACCTGTTTCCGTCTTGCATCCATGATCGGGCAGACAAGACCCTTTGCGTCAAAAAGGTTAAATGCAAGCCCGGCGAGGGTCGGAACTTCCACGATCGGGATATCAAGTGCAAGACCCAGTCCTTTGGCGGTGGCGGAACCGATGCGAAGCCCGGTAAACGATCCGGGACCTGCGGCAACGGCGATAAAGTCCAGTGAATTGACATCCAGCTGAATCATTTCCGAGATCTCGTTCAGCATCGGAAGGAGGGTCTGACTGTGCGTTTTCTTATAATCTACCGTGTACTCCGCTCTCAGAATATCATTTTCCAGAATCGCCACAGAGGCGACAAGTCCGGAAGAGTCGAGTGCAATGAGTTTCATATCAAAAATCTCCTTTATGTGATGCTGATTTTACGATAATCAAAACCTTTTTCTGGATCTTTGCGGATGTCGATATGAATGGCATCCTCCGGAAGAAGGTCTTCAATCTGCACTGCCCATTCGACGAGGGAAACTCCGTCGCCGTAGAAGCAGTCTTCATATCCGATTTCATCCATTTCATCGGGATCCTCAATGCGGTATACATCGAAATGGTAGAGAGGAAGTCTCCCCTGCGGATAGATCTGAAGAATGGTAAATGTAGGGGATGTGACCGGTTCGGTGATCCCGAGCCCTGCGGCAAAACCCTGGGTAAATACGGTTTTTCCGCAGCCGAGATCGCCGTCAAGGGCATAGACCTGGCCCTTCACGGCCTTCTCCCCCATACTTTTTCCGAGGGCAAAGGTTTCTTCCGGACTATGTGTTTCAATCAGCATCAGATTCTCCTGCCTTATCCGTGTCGGTTTCCTTTTTCATAAGCGGATGCGGAACATTTTTCGGATTGATCTGAGCTGCAAGCTTACAGAGAGCGTTAAATGTCTCTACACTTAAATCGTGCTCGATCTTGCAGGCGTCATTTCTTGATGTTTCCGGATCCACACCGAGATCGATAAAGAATTGCGTCAGGATTTTGTGACGTGTGTAGATTTTATCCGCAATTTCCATTCCGCTGTCGGTCAGAGTGATGAGACCATCCCGGTCCATTGTGATATATCCGTTTTCTCTCAGCCTTTTTGTGGCGTAACTGACAGATGGCTTTGTGACTCCGAGTTGGGCGGCAACATCGATGGAGCGGATAAAGCCGTGCTTTTCCTTCATCATCAGCATTGCCTCAAGATAATCTTCTGATGATTTTCTGATAACCATAGTGCCTCCTTCTGATACCGGAAATTATAGTATAGATGATAAGACTGACTGCGTATGTCCCTTCCGAAAATTTTCACGGATACTGCAGTCGTCAAATTATCATTGGGGAAAAAACTTTTGCCCCCGGATCGTTATATATACGAAAAGCCGTCACAAACAAATTGTGGCAGCTTATCAAAGTTCCGTCTTGTTTGTGGCAGATGCGGGACATTTTGAGCCCTTTGTCCGCCGGCTTCTTTGAATTCTATCATAGAAATTCGGAAAACTCAACAGGGCAATTATTTGGTTACTTTTCAGACAAGTCCAAGTTTACTGTTCACTTCCTATATTTTACAGGGGAGCGTCCCGGAACAACAGACCACGGCCCGATCCCCGTCTGCTTTGAACAGTCCGATTCTGTAACCTTCAAGGTTCTTATGGTGTGATTTTCAGAAGTTACGGCAAAATCTTAGGATCTTTGCACAACTCCATTGAAGCGGACGAAAAAGGATGGTATTCCTGATATATAAAGCTGCGGAGAGGTTTGGCAGCTGATCTGAAAGGCCCGGTTCCGGGCAGTTTATCCGGATAAAAAAGAAAAGAATAACCCATAAGAATTGCAGCTGACGGAGCGTCTTTTGCATTCGGGGCATAGGAGGAAGAACATGAAACTGTGGAGCAGAGGCATATTGTCTGTTTTGGCCTTACTTTTTGTGCTGCTGACGGCGGGCGGAAATGCAATCTTTGCACAGACGCAGACGGAAAGTGTATCTTCACAAGTGTCCGATGCCGGAAATAAAAATCCGACAGGATCAGGTCGCCTGGGAACGATTGAGATCGATTATAAGGACAATGTGGATGGAACCGGGCCGATTGAGGGCGCGGAATTTACCTTTTACAGGCTGAACGGAGAACTTCAGACGGAGGCAGGAAGGGTACATACCGACAAAGAAGGGATTGCGGAAATCCGATTGCAGGAAGGAACGTATGAAGTCCGGGAGACAGAGCCGGCACCGGGGCATGAGGCAGCGTCGGGGTTTCGGCTGACTGTTCCGATGAAGGATGAGAAGGGGAGAAGGGTATATGCAATTACGGCGGAACCGAAGCCGGTGAGAATAACGGATACACCGGAGCCCACGCCGCCTTCGGAATCTGTTTCAAATCCCTCCTCGATTCCCGATTCGGTTCCTGAATCGATGCATTCTTTGAAACCGGAGCCGTCTCGAGAACCTGCTTCTTCAGAAAAAGCATCTCCGGCCACAACGCCGGTTTCCGAACAGCCGACGATGAAGGAACCGAAGAAAAACGTGACAGTGACACCGACGAAAGAAGAGAAAAAAAGTATACAGAAAAAGGAGAATGTATCGAAGAAGCCGGTTCGACCGGCGGCAACGTCGGACAGCGGAAAGGCTGTCTTTTATGTGGTCATTGTCGGATCAGCGGCAGCCGTGGCCGGAACCATGCTGTGGATTCGCAAAAAAGGAGAAAGACATTGAAGAGAAAAAGAATAGTTCAGAGCTTTCTTGCAGGTTTCTGTGCGGTTGTGCTTTGCGCGGGAGCGGTCATGGGACCTGTAACGGCCTCAGGATCAACGCCGGATGTCCCGGCAGAGGAATCGGAAAGCGAGACGGAATATGATGAGGAAAATGAGGCTGAAGAGCAGTCTTTGGATGCAGCAGAAGAAACAGGTGATCCGGCAGTGGAACCGGAGAAGAAAGAAGAAAAAGACGGAGACAATGAAGAAAAGACCTCTGATGCATTGACGAAGGAAAATGCAGCTGAAGAAGACACAAAAGATACGGATTCCGATGAAACCGCCGGGAAGAAATCTGATTCAGACGGCACGCGAACCGGGGATACAAATTCCGTGGATTCCGAAAAGAATGCCGCAAAAATCCAGTCACCCGATGAAAGCACAAAGACTTCAGAAGAAACATCGGACACATCGAAGTCACAGGGAGATTTTGCTGACGGGATTCCGGTGGATGAGGAAGGTCTTCCGAAACGGGGACTTCTGCTTGACCTTCAGATGGATGATGATCCCGGAGATGTGCCTGCGCCGATCCTGTTTATCAAAGCAAACCCCTGCGGAAAGAAGGAACATAATACGCAGCCTGACAATTACATGTCATCGGCACTCGGATGCGCGGAGTATGTCTTTGAAAGAAATCCCGGAGAAGCAAAGTATCGTTTAGTAAATCAGTACGAGACGGAGAAAACAGCAAACCGTGACAGAACGCGTACATCAGTGCCGTTACGGGGCAATGATTATATAAAAACAGCGATTGAGAGTTATTCGGATACGGCGGACCTGTGGCACAGTTTCACCGCGAAACCGTCTGAAGACGGGAAAGAGCGGATCTTTGCGCTTGTTCCCCTTGCGATAGTGAACGGGGTATTTTACGGGGCCTCCGATCAATACTGTTTCCGCTATGAAGCTGCTCTGGCTGATGAACAGAACTGGGAAATGACGGATGGAAGCCGGATCAGCGGAGGTTATATTGTAAGAGGAAAAGGGGAGAGCGAACACCGGGGAAAGACTGTGGAACGAAGAACCGTTCATTTCAAACGAAAAACAGGAGGTCAGGAGATACGACTGAATGACCTTTGGAATTATAACGGGAAAGCGGAAACTCTTCCTGAAAAGGGACTTCTTCTGACCATTGATGCTTTTCCGGAGGGCGGCATGCCGGATGAATTGAATCTTCATCTTTCCTGTCCCGAAAAATTTGAAAATGGCGAAGGCGGATTCGGATTTTCATCAGAGTCGGAATACAGATCATCGGAAATGCAGAAATGGCAATGCCAGATTACCGGAAAAGGCGGAGCGCGGCTTCTGATACAGAACTTTCGAAGGGCGACGAATACAAATGACTACGACAGAGTTTCGAAAAGGGAAGTGGAAGTTTCCGGTGACGGAGTGACGCTGGATCTCAATGCGCTTGACGTGGAAGCGGGGGATATTATTTCAGTGCTTCCCTATACATTAAACTGGGACAGCGTATTTGAGGTAAAAGCGCCGAACAGGCAGCTGCCGGTCAGTCGTTTCTTTCATTTTCAATATGACATTTCCTGCACGAGGAGCAATCTTACGGCGAAAAGTTCCGATGATACAAGACTTCGTGTGCAGGATGAAAGACATGTGGCGGGGGCGGAGCCGGTGGCCGATGACGGCGATTATCTGCAGCAGGTTTCGATAGCCGTGACAAATTCCGAAACGGGAGAGGACTCCTGCGGAATGCAGACAAAGAGCAACATTCCGAATTACGGTTTTTTTGTTTTGCGTAAAGAAAATCAAAATTGGGCGGAAACATGGCCTACCGTGAAAATAATACCTCAGAAAACGGGCGGAGAGAAAAGTGTTTTTTATGCCGCGGAATGGTATAAGAAAAACGGTGACGGATATACGCGGGTCTATACGGAAATTGCGGAAGTGGTGCATTCGGCCACGGTTCTGTGCGGTGATATGTGGGAAAAGAAAAATACCGCGGATTTCTGTGTCATTCGAAGAATCCGTTATCCGGGGGAATACATCGCCCGTGACAGCAGAGACATATTCAGGGCCGCAGGATCCGGCTATGAAGTGAAAGATTCTGCCGGAAATGTCCGATATCCGCAAAGCGGCAAGGATACAATACAGTTGTATACGGAAGGCGGAGACCGGTTCGATGGAGACGACGGTTCGATATGGATGAAGGATTGCACTTCCTGGAATTCAGCGGATCCGGAAACATGGGAAAAGAATCCGGGAAAACTGCACAGTAAAAAAGAGAGTATCCTTCGGGGAATCTCTTTTCAGCTGGATCTTTCGAACGTGGAAGAAAGAGCGATAACGGCTCGAATTGACGAAAACGAAGAGTCACATTTTTTGATAAAAACGGAAAAGACAGAGGATGGGCTGCCGCCGCACTCCCTTGTGATTCTGAACAGGATCAAAGGAAAGGGCACGGAAAAAGGAGTGGAATATAATGTGAGTCTTGGAATGCCGGTTGGAATTTTGAGCTATACAGATCAGAGACAGCTTCTGAAGCAGGGCAGGGTGCAGGAGGCATTTGAAGTGGCTGATGAAAAGCAGATGGCGTCCTGCCATTTATATAAAAGAACTGAAGAAGGCAAGTGGGAAAAGATTGAGCAGCATGATGCATCTGACTGGGTGAACAGCGGGAGCAACAGCTTTTATCATGTGGAACTCAGTGACACATATTCTTACAGTGTGCATGCTCACCTGAAGGATAATGAAGCGATCGTGATCACCCCGGAAATAGATTCCTATGAGCTCAATTACTCTGTGGATATGTACAGCCATTCCGAATACGACGTTCTTCCTGATCAGTGCGACATTCCGCAGGGCTGTACGCATCTGACACGACATTATTTTAAGGGAACTTTATTGCATGATGATCCGGAAACGGTGGCGAATCAGACGACTCTTGTGATCACTACGGCATTGAAAAATGCCGATGCGGGGGAAAAGGACCAGGCGTCTGCTCTGCCGAAGACGAAGGTAAAGGCCCTCAAGGTGAACCTGTTTGACTATGACTTCGGAAAGGAACATGATTTTGTTCTTGGGGATCAGCTGCAGACATTCCGTTTCAGATATGATCCGAAAAATGTGCGGGATACAGATGTGAATATGTGGCATGCCGGGGCCTGTACGGATATTCTTCAGAAAAAGCTGGATGAAAACGGACTTCCGGTATTTCGATACGGCACACCCTTTGAAAGTGCGGGCGTCGGACTTTTTGATGACAGAAGTGTTTCGGAAAAGGTAAATGGAGGAACAAAAAAAGCATATCCGGATGTGGATTTCGATTTTATCTACAATGAGAAAGATCAGTCTTACAGCTATAACAGCGCATTAAATGCAGCCTGCTTTGACGAGAAGGATGGTCATGTGCGGGAATATGACAGAACTCTCGGAATTGACGGCTGGGAGGCAAAAGGAGCGGGATTTTTCCCGTTTAATAACTTTAAGCAGAAGGGTGTCTGGGGGACTGCGGACAAGAAAAATAAGGGTACCTATCTGATTGATCAGGCAAATGATATGAACTATCACTTTGGACTGAGTACTACACAGACTTTTGAAATTCCGGAAAACGGCACGATAAATGGGAAAAATCTGAAATTTCATTTCAGCGGAGACGACGATGCGTGGGTGTTTGTGGATGGACAGCTCGTTCTTGATATGGGCGGCATCCATGAGGCAGTGCAGGGAGATATCGATTTTACGAACGGAACCTGGTGCGTGACTGCGGACCAGAACAGCCCCTGGAACACATTCGGCAATGATTATACTGCGCCGGTTGTCAGTCAGGGAAAGCTGAGTGAGAAGCTTTCGGATTTTCCGTCGGACGGGACAGCGCCCGGAAGCAAAGACGGTGCCTGGGGAAAGGGAACGAAACATACATTTTCTTTCTTTTATCTGGAACGGGGCGGCACGCTGTCGGATTTGTCGATGAATTTTAACCTTCCTACGGTCGAAGAGGAACCGAAAACCACCTTTATCCGGACTGGTCAGAAGGGCATTTACGGAATGCAGATTCTGGCAGGGGTGCTTATCACGGGGGCTTTTCTGGGGATTCGGAAAAAATATAAATTTGCCAGAAGTCATGCGGACGGTTATGATAAAACTGCACTGAAAAATATCGGAAAGGATTTCTGACGATATGCATTATGGAAATATAAAGAAATGTGATATTGCAAATGGAGAAGGCATTCGTACATCCCTTTTTGTGTCCGGATGTACGAATCACTGTAAGGAATGTTTTCAGCCTGAGACATGGGATTTTGAATATGGCAGACCTTATACGCAGAAAACACAAAATGAGATTCTGGAGAGTCTTCGTCCGGAATATGTGGACGGACTGACCGTTCTCGGCGGAGAACCGATGGAGCCGGAAAATCAAAAGGTTCTTGTGAATCTGCTGCGGAGTGTGCGGGAACTGTATCCTTTCAAAAATATCTGGTGTTATACGGGCTTTATCTATGACAGGGATCTTCTGGAGGGACAGCGCAGGCACACAGAGGTAACGGATGAGATGCTTTCCTATATAGATGTGCTCGTGGACGGGCCTTTTGAAGCGGATAAGAAAAATATTTCTCTGGCGTTTCGCGGGTCGGAAAATCAGAGAATTATTGATCTGAAGAAGACACGGCAAAACGGTAAAGTCATACTGTATGATCTGAAGTAGGATACAGTGAGGATCTCCGGCGGGATATGCAGTGATGGAAAAATCGGTATTTTGGGTGGATTTTCTGCTTTTAAGATCGAAATATGGCATAAAATCACGGTCAACTCTTACATTGCCCGTGGGTGGTTCAGGGGAGAACGTATGAGAGCTTTGGTGACAGGAGCAAGCTCCGGAATCGGCCGGGCGGCTGCCGTGAATCTTGCGAAAAGAGGATATGATCTGGTCCTGACGGCAAGATCAGGGGAACGGCTTTCGGAAGTGAGGAACTTTATTGAGGATACGGTTCAGATAAAAGAAATAAATGACGGAAGGAGGTCAGGAGCTTCAGGGAGCGCGTCGCAAAAACGGCAATCCGGCATACGGATAGAACTGATCCGTGCGGATCTGACGAAGCAGGAGGAAGTTTTCAGAGTGTATAACGAGGCTGCCAAAAACGGACAGATAGACTTTCTGGTGAACAGTGCGGGATCCGGTGTTTACGGATTTTTTGCGGAGACTGATTTGGATCGGGAACTGGATATGCTGTCGGTCAATATTACGGCGCTTCACATTCTGACGAAACTTGCACTGCGGGACATGCTGAAACGGGACAGCGGCATCATTTTGAATATCGCATCTTCCGCAGGATTTATGGCAGGACCGACATTTTCAAGTTATTACGCCTCGAAAAATTATGTCGTTCGTCTGACAGAGGCCATTCATGAGGAACTTTGCATGAAGAAGAGCCGTGTGAAGATCACGGCTCTCTGCCCGGGGCCGGTTGCCACGGCATTTGATCAGAACGCAGGGGTGACGAACAGTATGCGGGGAATCACGCCGGGACAGGCAGCGGATGTGGGAATCCGTGCTGCGCTAAAGGGAAAAATGCTGGCGGTTCCGGGAACGGGTATGAAACTGGGAATCATATTCGGAAGACTGCTTGGGGATCATTTGCTGACAAAGGTGACAGGAAGAATTCAGCGGAGAAAGGGAAAGTGACGCCGAATATCCGCAAAGCTGAACCGCTACGAGAACGAGCGAGCGGAAGCGTCCCGGAACAACAGGCCATGA
>CAYYEB010000055.1:0-10058 GCA_964470725.1 uncultured Lachnospiraceae bacterium
ACCGCGAGGGGTATATCGCTTACAAGTACTTTATACAAAACAAAGTATTACCTGCTCCTACTTCATGCAGGGGGGAGGACGGATCATGGCCTGTTGTTCCGGGACGCTCTCGCTCGCTCGTTCTCGCAGCGGTTCTAAATTCGTGCTTCGCCTGTGGCTTGCACTTATTAAGAACCGGCGTCACTCGGACGCCCGGAGCAATCAGATCATGATCCTTGGCCCGTCATCTCGCAGATATCTGACCCTATTACACCTTTATGATCTGCTTCGTAAACACATTCTCAAAGGGTTTGCTCCACTTCTGGGCACGAACGCTCTCATAGAGGTTCGACACCTGCATTTCCTCATCGAAGAGACGCTTCTGATCCGGGCGCAGATCGTCCGCTTCCGCAGGCGGATTCATGATGACAGGCATACTTGTCTTCTTCTGAATTTCAGAAACCACATCCGAAGATTTTTCACGGAATCCGATCATCTGCGTGTAAAACGCATTTTCACCATCCAGCCTTTCATCCTTTTTCATGTCCAGGATGATATGCAGAAAGGCCCGGTATATGTGCGTCATTGTCAAATTTTTCGTCTTGCATCGCTCTGCGAATTCATCAAAGGAGGTAAAAAGGTTCCTCTTACGGGCAATGATATGTGCAAGATCGTCTGTCATTTCCAGATAATAGTTTAAAAGAAACGGCTCACCCACCTTCCAGAGACGGTCAATCAGAAGCAGCGAATAATCATTTTCCGTTGTCACACCATAGGTACCGATATCAGCTTTCAGAATGTCAATGCACTCCGATGGAATTGCCACCTTAAGTCCCGGAAGATTATTTCCCGTGGAAAGGACTCTGCGGACAGCCGCGGCGGAAGAAAGTTCCGTCAGTTTGCTGTCATCGAGATAACTCTGGCCTTCCCGCTTCCATGTATAGGGAATGATTTTGGAATTTGTCTTTTTTAGTGCCTTAAGGTATTCCACGGCAAGGATATTGTTCGGCTGACTTAAAAGTTCCGTATATTCGGGAAGAGCCTCAGCTCTTGCCTTCGGGAAGGAAAGTCCGTTTCGAAGTCCTTCTTTCAGCCGTTCCTGAAATTCCGGAGTCTCATTGACGAGTGCGTCCGCACACTTTGAAAGTTTCTCAATGTCTCCGCATTCACTGCCGAATACCAGGTAATCCACGCAATTCAGGCGATTCAGCATTTTTATCGCATGTGAGCCGAAGGATTCCGCCGAAGAAGATGCATATCGCGTCGGATAGGACAGGACAGCATCAAATCCGCCCGCTAAAGCCATGTGTGCACGGACGTGACGATCCGTAATAGCCGGAACGCCGCGCTGTACATAGTCCCCGCTCATAAGTGCGATCACACGGTCCGCCCCAAACTCACGGGCCTTTTTTGCAATCAGCTTGTGACCGTTGTGAAACGGATTAAATTCTCCGATAATTGCTGCAATTTTCATAAAAATTCCTCAGTTCTTAAAAGAGTGAACCGGAGCCGGAATGCTTCCCTTCCGGCTGATCAACCGTTCACAGCCGAATGTATTTACAGGCATGACCGGAGCACGTCCCAGAAGTCCGCCTAATTCGATCATATCGCCGACCTTTTTCCCGATTGCAGGAATGAGACGAACCGCCGTTGTCTTCTGATTGACCATTCCCAGAGCCATCTCATCCGCGATAATGCCGGAAATCGTAGATGCAGATGTATCTCCCGGAACTGCAATCATGTCAAGACCTACAGAGCAGACACAGGTCATTGCCTCAAGTTTTTCAATGGTCAGAGCTCCGCTCTTAGCAGCCTCGATCATTCCCTGATCCTCGCTGACCGGAATAAACGCGCCGGAAAGGCCTCCGACATAGGAAGATGCCATGACTCCGCCCTTCTTTACCTGGTCGTTCAGAAGCGCCAGTGCCGCCGTCGTTCCCGGTGCTCCGGCCTTCTCCACTCCGATTTCCTCAAGAATATCCGCAACCGAATCTCCGATCGCAGGAGTCGGTGCGAGAGACAAATCTACAATTCCGAAAGGTACTCCGAGTTTTTTCGAAGCTTCCTTTGCCACAAGCTGTCCCACTCTGGTGATCTTAAATGCGGTTTTCTTGATTGTCTCACAGAGCTCTTCAAAATCCGAATCCCTGCATTCCTCCAGAGCCGCCTTCACAACACCCGGTCCCGAAACACCCACATTAATGATAGTATCCGGTTCCGTCACGCCGTGAAAAGCTCCTGCCATAAACGGGTTATCATCCGGTGCATTACAGAAAACAACGAGCTTGGCACATCCGAGGCCGTCACGATCTCCTGTGCGTTCTGCCGTTTCCCGCACAATCTGTCCCATAAGACGTACCGCATCCATGTTAATCCCCTGTTTTGTCGAACCGAGATTGACAGAGCTGCAGACAAGCTCCGTTGTCGCAAGAGCTTCCGGAATCGAACGGATCAGCAGTTCATCGGCATGTGTCATTCCCTTTGTTACCAGTGCGCTGTAACCGCCGATGAAATTCACTCCCACGATATGGGCGCATTCATCGAGTGTTCTGGCAATCGAAACAAAATCCTCTGATGTCTTGCATGCGGCACCACCGATAAGAGCAATCGGTGTCACGGAAATTCTTTTGTTGACAATCGGAATACCGTATTCCTCTGAGATCTCTTCACCTGTCTTTACAAGATCTTTTGCACAAGTTGTAATCTTTTCCTTGATCTTGCGATTAAGTTCGTCAAGGTTGCTGTCGATACAGTCAAGAAGGCTGATTCCCATCGTAATGGTACGGACATCGAAATTTTCCTTTTCGATCATCCGATTCGTTTCATTAACTTCCTGAAGATTTATCATATATTCTCTTCCTCTCAGATACGATGCATTTTGTCAAAGATTTCTTCAAGCTGAATGTGAATCTGCACTCCGATATCCTTACCGATATTTTCCAGATCAGTCCGCACTTCAGTGAATTTCTTTGCCGAAGCGGAAAGATCCGCTACCATCATCATATTAAAGTATCCGCCGGTGATCGTCTGAGAAATATCCAGAATGTTAATATGATTTTCCGAAAGATAGGTGCAGACTTTTGCGATGATGCCGACGGCATCCTTACCGACGACTGTAATAATTGCTCTTTGCATAATTTTCCTCCTGTCAAAAAACCACCGGCTCGCTGACCCGGTCCCTGTGTGCAATTGTGATATGGAAGTCTTTGGATTTGTAGGGATTGTCCCCCATCGTGATCTCCGACGAAACGGTTTCGAAAGCAAGTGCTTCGTAATTATTTTCCCGGCTCAGGTGGCCGAGATAGATTTCCTTGATATTGTCGTGCAGAACCTGGCACAGAAGAAGTCCTGAATCATCATTGGAAAGATGTCCTCGGTCCCCCATAATTCTGCGCTTCAGATAATAGGGATATCTTCCTGCCTGAAGCATATGCACATCATGATTGGATTCCAGCAGAAGAACGTCCAGATCTTTGAGGTGATCCACCGTATATTCATCATAGCACCCCATATCCGTTGCCACTGCTGCGGATTTTCCATCATGTTCAATACGAAACCCTACAGGTTCCGCAGCATCATGGGAAATAGAAAACGGTTCTACTTCAAGATCACCGACAGAAAACTTCTGATCATGCAAAATCGGATGGAACAGTTCTTCCGGAATTTTTCCGACCTGGGGCATGTTTTTCAATGCCTCGATCGTTCCCTTAGTTGCATAGATAGGAAGATGATAGCGGCGGGCCAGGACTCCGATTCCGCGGATATGATCGGAATGCTCATGTGTCACCAGAATTCCGTCCATATCCTTTGTCGTCATATCGATTGTATTGAGTCCCTGTTCCACTTTCTTTCCGGAAATTCCGGCATCAATAAGTACCGATGTCTTTGAACTTCCGGCAAATATACAATTACCGCTGCTGCCGCTTGCAATGCTGCAGAATTTCATATTCTCCCCTCATTCACCAGGGCCTCCATTCTGGAATCAATCTGTTTTTTTGTAAACTCCAGACTGCCCCTGTTATCGATCACAAGATCCGCTGATTTTCGAAACAGTTCGTCCGACATCTGACTGTTCATCATTTCCCGGATTCTGGCATCATCATATCCTCTCTGCTCCCGAAGTCTCTGATATCTTGTGGTTTCGTCGGCATAAATATACCATAATTCGTCACACATTTCATCATAATGTTCTTCAATAAGAAGCGCCGACTCCATGATACAGATCCGGGTTCCCCCGCTTTGCATCTCCTTCAGTCTGTCCTGGCAGTGACTGCGGATCACCGGCTGAATTTTTTCATCCAGAGCCTCTCTTTTTTCTTTGTCTCCGAAAATAAGAGCTGCCGTCTTCTGTCTGTCAATTTCTCCATCCGCATCAAGGATTCCGCTGCCCAGTACTTCCATGTAAATCGGGTACGTTGCCCCGCCCTTTTTCATGATTTCCTTCGCGGCATCATCTGTTTTTAAGATATCGGCGCACCACACATCTTCAAGATAATTCAGCGTCTCCGATTTTCCGGCTCCGACGCCGCCCGTCACACCTATGATATACATGCCTTATTTTGCCTCATACCAGTTTCTGCCGATGTGGCAGTCCGTTTCCAAAGATACCTTCAGCTTTGCTGCCTGTTTCATTTCCCGCATCAAAAGCTCTTTCGCCTTCTCCGCCTCTTCCTCAGGTGCCTCAATCAAAAGTTCATCATGAATCTGCAGAATCAGTCTGCTCTTCATGTGCTCTCTCTTCAGGGCTTTATACACCCGAATCATCGCTATTTTAATGATATCTGCCGCCGTTCCCTGAATCGGACTGTTCATCGCAGCACGTTCTCCGAAACTCCGCTGCATATAATTGGAAGATTTCAGTTCAGGGATCGGTCTTCTGCGTCCGAACATGGAAACAGCATATCCCTTTTCCTTTGCGGACTCCACAAGCCCATCCAGGAATGTTTTTATTTTCGGATACGTCGCAAAATACTGGTCGATATATTTCTGCGCGTCCTTTCTGGAAATGGACAGTCCCTGGCTGAGTCCGAAGGAACTGATTCCGTAAATAATACCGAAATTCACGGCCTTCGCATTGCGCCGCTCCTCATCTGTCACCTGATCAAAGGGAACGTGGAACACCTGTGATGCGGTCGTTCTGTGAATATCTTTTGCTTCTTTGTATGCTTCGATCAGCTTTTCATCGCCTGACATATGCGCCAGAATGCGCAGTTCGATCTGGGAATAATCCGCATCCACAAAGACGCATCCTTCCTTCGGAGGAAAACATTTTCTGATTTTCCGTCCCAGTTCCGTACGCATCGGTATATTCTGCAGATTCGGGTCAGAGCTGGAAAGGCGGCCTGTTGCCGTCACGGTCTGATGGAAAATGGTATGGATTCTCCCGTCTTCCTTAATATAATCTCCCAATGCATCGGCATAGGTTGATTTCAGTTTTGTCAGGGTTCTGTATTCCAGTATATCCTGCACCATCGGGACATCCGGTGCGAGTTTTTCAAGGACTGAAGCCGCAGTAGAATATCCGGTCTTCGTCTTCTTTCCGCCCTTTAAGTGCATCTTTTCAAAGAGAATGTACCCCAGCTGTTTCGGACTGTTAATGTTAAATTCTTCTCCGGCCGCTTTATAAATAGATTCCGTAAGCTCAGCGATTCTTGCAGAAAGCTGGTCACTGTACTCTTTCAGCTCCTCACGGCTTGCCAGAATTCCGCACTGCTCCATATCAGACAAAACATAGGTAAGCGGCATTTCCACATTCCGAAAAAGATCCAGCATCTCTTCCTCCTTCAATTTTTGAAGGAGGTGCGGTGCTGCAGCCTTTGCAACATAAGCCTCTTCTGCGGCAAGGAGTACAAGCTTCTCTTCCGCCCCATCCTCGGATTTTGCTGCAGCCTTCAATCCCTTCTTTCCGATCAGTTCTTCTTCTGACGGAACAGTCATATGAAGAAACGCTGTGGCAATGCCGGAAACATCCCAGTCCGATTTGAGCGGATCCAAAAGGTAAGCCGCAATGACGCTGTCAAAGAGCATTCCCCGGTCCTCAGATGGTGCAAATTTCAGGAAATTTTTCACATCCGTGGAAGCCACACAGAAGTCCGAGTTCAAAAGTGCCGAAAACTTCTCACTTAAATAGTTTTCCGAAAGTTTTTCTCCCGGAAGGAACACATATACTGTTTCCCCCTCTTTTGACCCACAGGACAACCCCGCCGCATAAAGTACACCGTCTTCACAAAGAGCTGACACTCCGATAGGTGCGTTTTTATCATTTTCATTTTCTGAAGAGATCTCGTTCTTTACGAAAGCAGCGTTTTCCATTGTTTCTGAAAATGCCTTTTCTGCCTCTTCCACAGAACGAATAATTCGTGCCTTCGGCACTTCTTCGGTTCTTGTCTGTTCTTTATTAAAATGCTTTAAGAGAGACTGAAATCCGAGTTTTTTGAAATCTTCATAGGTCTTTTCATTGTAAATACTTCCTACCGCAAACTTTTCTTCCTCAAATTCCACCGGTGCATTCGTACGAATCGTCACAAGGTCAAGGCTTAAATCAAGTATATCTCCGTGTTCCTTCATGGCCTCGGAAGCCTTTTTCGGTTTGATTTCATCCGCATGAGCACGTGCATTTTCAATGGAGCCGAACTGTTTCAGAATTTTTTCGGCAGTCTTCGGACCAACTCCCGGAAGTCCGGGAACATTGTCCGAAGTATCTCCCATCAGAGCTTTCAGCTCAATGTATTTCTTGGGTGTCACCCCGTATGTCTCTTCTACCTGTTCGGGACCATATCGTTCGTAAGTGGTTTCTCCTTTTTTTGATTTCGGAATCACAACTTCTGTTCCCGCGGTACAAAGCTGCAGAAGATCACGGTCTCCGGATAGAATGACGACCTTCACATTCTTTTTCTCTGCTTCGGCAGCCAATGTTCCAAGAACATCATCGGCCTCCCAGCCCTCGGCAGTCATGACCGGGATCCCCATATCCGCAAGAACCTGCTTGATCATCGGCACCTGTTTGTGAAATTCTTCAGGCGCCGCAGAACGATTTCCCTTATATGCGCTGTACATCTTATGCCGAAACGTTGGGGTTGAAAGGTCAAATGCACAGGCCAGATAATCCGGTTGTTCGTTCTCTATCACTTTATTTAATATGGTAAGAAATCCGTAAACCGCATTTGTCGGAGCGCCATCGGGTGAAGTCATGGTCGGGGGCATTCCGTAAAAGGCGCGGAATAATATGCTGTGGCCATCGATTAACACTAATTTTTTCATCACAATTGGCTCCTTATCACTGTCAGTACCTGTCTGAATTTCATTCCGATCTCACGCACCGGTTCAGGAACAGGAACTCCCAAAGCTGCAAGGATCACAAGTGCCGCAAGTACAATCACGGCTGCTATCATTAGGAAACGAACCGTTTCCCGTATTTGCAGATCATGTTCTTCCTGGCTGATCAGAGTGTTCAAAAGAGCCTTCATATCATAGGAATTGTTCTTTTCATTGTCGAGATACTTAAGCGCGTAGTCAACGATAAAATATGTTTCCAGTTCTTCCCAGCATGATTTACAGCTTTTCACATGAGCCAGGAATGCCTTCAGCTCCCTGTCCTTTAATTCACTATTCAGGAAAGGCTGTACCATTCTTTTTGCCTCTTGGCACGTTATCTTCATCCTGTTCCCCGTCTTTCCGTACACAGCGGAATCTATATACGAAGTGAATTCTACAACAAAACGGGTGGGTTGTCCACAGGCCCTATTTTACCCTGCTATTGTCGGAAAGCGGATGAACTGCCTGGTTTCAGATCAGGCGTCGTCCCCCTCAGCTGTTCGAACTAGGTTCTGTCTGCGCGCACAGCGCTTGCCAGTCACCAAGTTCTCACGATCTTCGGGCTCCTTTGGCCGATTGATCTGAAACCAGGCAGTTCATCCGCTTTCTTCTTCTGCTCAGAAGATTCTATCTCTTCTTTCCAATTTACTCAAAATTCTTTTTTCCTTTATAAAAGCCCCACACGCACGAGCGTATAGGGCTTTCATTTTGAGTATTTTTTATTGTTTCAGGCTAATCACTCTTATCCTTCCTCATCCTGCAGCGCATTGTATCCACGCTCGCCGGTTCTGACCTTGATGACGTCCTCTACATCGTAAAGGAAAATCTTGCCATCTCCGATGTGGCCGGTATACAGGGAATCACGTACTGTCCTGATGAGGTCCTCTGTTGAGACTTTGCTGATAATGACGTCGATCTTGATCTTAGGCAGAAGTCTGGTTTCCATCGGAATGCCTCGGAATGTATTGACATGTCCCTTCTGGACGCCATGACCAAACACGTTTGTAATGGTCATGCCGGTAACTCCGAGTTTTTCCAGAGAATCCTGAAGGAGTCCGAATCTTGCCTGATTGCAGATAATCGTCACCTTTGTGATCTTCGCATGTTTCTTTTCATCATAAGAGACAGGAACAGCCTCTTCCTTTGATGCGGCAGGCTCGGTCGCATGCTTCAGCGGAATGACATTTGTGTCCTCATCGATTTCCGTATTAAAGGCCGATGCTGTAGCAGGTGCGAAGTCCGGATATGCGATGTTGCCATGTTCGCCGATATCGAGTCCTCGAATCTCTTCTTCCCTTGAAACACGAATTCCGATGGTGTGCTTCAATACCTGCCATGTGATTGTACTTGTAAGAACTGCAAATGCACCAACTGCCACTATTCCGACAAGTTCTATGCCCAGCTGGCGGAATCCGCCGCCATAGAAAAGACCGTTGACATCCGAAAGCGTAGTGACACCCTTTTTTGAAAACAGGCCGATAAATATTGTTCCGAGTGTTCCGTTGACAAGATGAACCGCGCAGGCGCCGACCGGGTCATCCACATGTATTTTTTCAAAGAAAAGTGTGGAGAATACAACCAGTGTACCGACAATCAGTCCGATGATGAGTGATCCCGTAACTGTACAGTATGCGCAGCATCCTGTGATACCGACGAGTCCGGCCAGACATCCGTTGATCGTCATGCCGAGATCAGGCTTTCCGACTACAATCCAGGAAGTAACTGTGGAGGCAAGCACTGCCATCACGGCACTTGTGTTTGTTGTCACCAGAATGTGTGCCACATCTGCCGGATGTGCAAAGCTTAAAGTCGAGCCCGGGTTAAATCCGAACCATCCAAGCCACAGAACAAAGAGACCGATCACTGCAAGTGACATATTATGTCCCGGAATAGCTCTCGGTTTTCCGTTCTTGTCATACTTTCCGATACGGGGTCCCAGAATAATCGCACCCGTCAGTGCGGACCACCCGCCAAGAGAATGAACAACCGTGTCACCGGCGAAGTCCTTGAATCCGATTGCGGCAAGCCAGCCGCCGCCCCAGATCCAATGGCCGATTACAGGGTAAATGAAAAGTGTCAGCACAAAGGAGAAAATAATAAATGAAACGTATTTGATTCTCTCTGCGACAGCTCCGGAAACGATCGTTGCAGCTGTTCCGCAGAAGACCAGTTCAAAGAAAAACTTTGCCCAAAACGGAATAGTCGTTGTAAGAGTCTTATCGTAGAAGCTGAGATCCGCATTTCCAAGGATAAACAGGTGAGATGTTCCGACAAACGGGTTCGATCCGCCAAACATCAGGCCCCATCCAAGAAGCATAAATCCAAGTGAAGATACGGCAAACACGATAAAGTTTTTGGAAAGAATATTGACGCAGTTCTTTGCCCGTGCAAAACCGGCCTCCACACTCGCAAATCCGAGATTCATGAAAAATACAAGGATTGCGGCAAGCAGCACCCACAAGGTATCCGTAACTGAAATGTTCATATGCGATTCCCCTCTCATGAAAGATTACCATTCGCGCTTCCGTTTTGCCGTTGTCACGACCGATAACCAAAAAGGGAGTCAGCTGGAAAGATTCTCTCCCGCTGGCTCCCTTGCCAATACGTTTCACTGTACAGTTTAAAAATACAGGTTTTAGTCCTGTAACACTTTACTATCATAAAGCATTTTTCAGATTTGTCAACACAAACTTTAGTGTATAAGCCTGTTGCAAACGGCTGAGCACGGTGGCTGCTTGCAGACACAAGTGCTCAGACACTTGCAA
>CAYYEB010000056.1:0-9981 GCA_964470725.1 uncultured Lachnospiraceae bacterium
ACTTATATGGAGGAGGTCATGTTCATAGGCAGGAAATTGGAATTGCTTTCTGACAAGTGTCGGTGCATGGTGGGGAACCGAATTGTCGGCGAATGCAAATTCAAGATTCATGCACTCCGTTGAACCGACCGTCGGTCATTCCCCAGCTATAATTTCCTGCAGAGACATTTTTTGCGAAAGAAGAGGTAACTTAGTGAAGATGCCGGTCAGACCATTCTTTGGTATAATTCGCAGAAGCCTGTGTCTTTAAGATACTGGTTTCTGCGACGATACGCACTTCCCGATCACAACGGTTCTTTCATTCTTATCTGTTGCACAGGTCGACAGGATAACCGTTTTATCCTGTTCCGTAAGAGGTACGCTGTTGGTGACGCCGGAGGCTTTCTGCAGATTCTGCTCCCACGAAAGAAATTCCGGGCCGTTCTGAGAAAAGAGCGTATATACCGCGGAATCTACCTTTGTGCGAAAGATTGCAAAGATATGATATCTGTAGCTGCCCTTCGGCGTCAGGATCCAGAAATACGGATCCTGATCATATTTTTCCTGATCATACAGGAACTTGAGCATTCCGAACATGGACCCGTTCCGCATGTTGTGACCATAGATAATCGTATCCGGATCCGAAAAATCACTGCTGTTGTGATAGTCCATGAAAATGGATCCGGCATACCGATGTTCCTTTTCAAATGTTCGATGAAGGTAATAATCATTATCCTCCGACTTGAGAATCGGATAATTGATATTCTTCTCTCCATCCACATAAATCCAGCCGATAATATCCGGATTGATCGATTTCAATTTCTCCCAGTCCACCGTCAGAGGAGGTTCGGCATCCTCGATCAGATCCCCGCCGCTTTCTGACACACTTTGCGTTCCATTTGAAGCAGTAGAATTGTTTCCGTCATCAGCTCCATTATTGTCCGAATCCGAAGGTTTCGTAAAGCTCTCTGCAATATTGTGATACTCGTCATTGGAGCTTCGATAGTCATGGAGAATGGAAAGAAGGCGAAAGCCTGCAAAGCAGAATACGGCAATCGCCACAACCAGAATGATTGTGCTGGCAATCCGCCCGCCGCTCTTTTTTCGGGATGCCTTTTTCTCATTGTCTGTCCGCATGCAGTTCACTCCTTCTTCATTCTTTCTATGTGTGTAATATACGCCGGCAAAACTATCTCCCGGACGCGAATCCAAAACACCTTTGAGCGTCGGGGAATATGTTTTGCCGGCGGAAAACCTTAAGAATATCTCCTTTAAATCCAAAGGAAGTCCTGCCATGCAGGACTTCCCTTTTCAGACTTGCATTCGATTTTCAGTATACCACAACCGCTGTTCCTACCTGCACCGCATTGTAGATCGTCTGGATCTCATCTTCCGGTACATTGACGGAACCGTAAGATCCGTTGGTCTGGTAGACGGTTCCTCCGAAGGCATCTCTCCAGGATGCATCATGGATGCCCTGGCCGCCATCAAAAGGAAGCCAGCAGCTGACAGGATCTGTTGTATTCTGCATATCCTGAGAGCTCAGAAGAACATTTGTCTTCTTCTGATCGATCGAATAAATACCGGGTCTTGTTTCACGGTCAGATGACGGAGCCCCGCTTACGATGTCCGTCTCCACAACCTGCTGTCCGTTTTTATAGACCCAAAGCTTCTGTTCCTCAAGACTGATTTCAATATATGTTCCGGTAATGTCGTCATTGTCCCATCCCTGAGCCTCAAACAGCCAGATCGGATCACGCTTTCCGCTCTCTCCGTTCTTCACGGCCTCTGTCACATCATCGATCATTTTATCCGTATTCAGATACCAGCCGTAATCTCCGCCTGCCGGAAGCGTAACCTGCGTTCCCGCATGTGTCGTAAACTGTCTGGATTTTCCGAACGTATCGTATTTTTCACCCCAGGAATAGACCAGCATATTGATCCAGTCTGTCGCAAGACTTACCTTGGAGCCATTATCCGTCAGATACTGTTTGACATAGTTGCCGTCAATCGTCTCCGTCTGATCTCCGAACGTATACACAAGATTTATCCCCATGTACTTGTTCCAGATCTTCATCCTCTTGTTCAGAGTTTTATCATCCTTGCGGACCTTTGGCTCCACATAACACTTCTTCTTATCGAGATTGACGGACGTCTTACCGTCGTTTAAGGCGGTGAGAATTGTCTGTGTCAGCTTGTCGGAATTTACCTCGTTGCCCTCGACCTCCGGAACAATTTCATAAGTTCCGTCTTCCTTCGTCCGTATCGTGGCATCCTCGGGCTTTGTGACATCTCCGTTCAGGCACTGCAGATGTTCAATTGCATCCTTTGCCTTCTCCTGATTGTATGTCGTTCCCGTATCAACTTTATAATTCCGCGACTTTGCCATCTCGGAAAACCATTTCCAGGATTTCTGATTGGAAAGGAGTTTATCGACGGATCCGTCATCTTTGTATTCCCATCCGATCTGATCCGCAGTGATTTTCTCCTTTCCATCCCGTTCATTGATCGTCAGTGAGTAGCTTGAAACCGATTTTTCAAGACGCTTCTTCACATCACCGGCGGTCAGATATGAGACATCCACACCGTTGATGGAAGTACCGTTATAAAAATGCGTGCGAAAATATGTGGAATAATGCTGATATCCGTAACCGGCACCTCCGATGACAAGTACCAGGATCACAAGCGTAATAATCGTGCGGCGGATTCGCTTCGGACGGTTGGCAACCCAACGGGCATGCTTTTCGGCCTTTTTATCCGCTTTTTTCTGCGCCTTGGCCGCCTTCGCATCTTCCTTTGCCTTCAGCTTCGCATTTTTGGCATCTTCCTTCGCCTGCTGCTTTGCGTTTTTCTTATCTTCCTTCGATTTCAGTCTGGCAGCTCTGGCATTTTTTCTGGCCTCTTCTTTAGCCTCACGGACATCAGCCTTTGCTTTCAGTTTTGCGACCGCTGCATCCGCCTTCGCCTGTTCCCTGGCTGCACGGGTCTTTGCCCGCTCCTCGGCTCTCGCTCTGGCACGCTCATCACGCTTTTTCTTGCGGTCATCGAGCAGAGCATCGGTCTTTTCATCCTGATTTTTCTTCTGTTCTTTTCGTTCGGACTTAAATTCCTCTTCGGAAACCTCCTGAAACGAGGCATCCTTTGCATCAGATGCCTGCGTCACGGAATCTTCTTCCGTTTTTTTATTTTCCTCGGAAGAAGGTTCCTGCGGTTCCACGGCCTGGTCCTTCTGCTCTTTATCCTTTTCTGCCATGAACTATCATTCTCCGCTTATCCGGTTCAACTTACAAAGCCTTAAGCTTCTTTCTCCGCCAGCAGATGCTGTGCACTGACCAGCTTGACACTAAGGACAAATACCTCAGCAGCCTTCTTCAGTTCATCAAGCGGCGGATACGACGGTGCAATACGAATATTGCTGTCGTGCGGATCCTTTCCATATGGATAGGTTGCACCTGCAGGTGTCAGCTTGACTCCCGCTTCCGCACACTTCGCCACAACATCCTTCGCACAGCCATCCATTGTATCAAAGGAAATGAAGTATCCGCCATTCGGCTTTGTCCATGTGCCGATGTCCAGATCTCCGATTTCTCTCTCCAGTGTATCTTCCACAAGTTCAAACTTCGGACGAAGAATTTCCGCATGGCGTCTCATGTGCTGATGCATATTTGCCATATTTCCGAAAAAACGTACGTGACGCAGCTGATTGAGCTTGTCATGTCCGATTGTCTGTACCTTCATGTACTTTGCGATATCATCCAGGTTTTTACGGGATGCCGCCAGTGCTGCAAGTCCTGCACCCGGGAATGTCACCTTGGATGTGGAAATGAACTTGTAACAGATATCCGGATTGCCGGCCTTTCTGCACTCATGCAGAAGTTCCAGGATCTGGTCCTGACGCTTCGGATCATCATAGAGATGATGGATGGAGTATGCGTTATCCCAGTAAATACGGAAGTCTTCCGCTGCCGGATGCAGGTTTGCAAATCTGCGGACCGTCTCATCGGAGTAGCTGTATCCCTGCGGATTGCTGTACTTCGGCACGCACCAGATTCCCTTGACCATCGGATCGTTGTTGACATACTCTTCTACCATATCCATATCCGGTCCGTCCGGTGTCATCGGGATTGTAATCAAATCAAAGCCGAAGAACTCCGTCACACGGAAATGACGATCATATCCCGGTGCCGGGCAGAGCCATTTGACCTGCTTGTCAAGCTTGCACCACGGCGTACTTCCGCAAACACCATGGGTATAGGAGCGGGACACCTGATCAAACATAATGTTCAAAGAAGAGTTTCCGAAAATGATCATATCATCACCGGAAACCTCTGACATCTCACCCATCAGGTTCTTAGCTTCCGGAATACCGCCGAATACACCGTAGTTTCTGCAGTCGGTTCCTGTACTGTCCAGAAAATAGCTGTCTGAATTGAGAACATCCATCAGTCCGTTGGACAGATTCAGCTGTTCCTGGCTCGGCTTTCCTCTCGACATATCCAGGTGCAGGTTCAGTGATTTCGTATCGTCATATTCCTGCTGAAGTTTCGATACCTCTGCCTGAAGCTCTTCCTTTGTCATTTCCTTATAAGGTTTCATAGAGTTCTTCTCCTTATGTCACTTTATCAACTGTAACTCAGTTACTGCTCCGGATTTTCAAATCTGCATGCATAACATTCTCCATGAAAATGCAGCTTCTTATTTTGATCCGTGAACAATAACATATCAGAAAATAGTTTATCTCACTGAAGTAGTCGTGTCAAATTAAAACAGAAATATCCCCTGCATTCAAGTTACTCTTCAAGCATGACGGACCCCAATCATGACCTGCAATGCTATAGGAATGAACAACGCATTCAGAAACCTTTACATAACGGCACAGGAAAAATCAGAATATTCCAGCTGCAGACTATAGGAACGCGGCAGCGGAATATTCTGATTTTATCCTGAACGTATTTAGCTGTTCAAAAGTCTTTACTTCGTCATCGCCTTCCGGTAGAGTTCCGTGATGTCCTCCACGGTCAGCTGCACCGGCGTATTGGCGAGGTTGCCGGCCGATACCTTCATGCAGTTTTCCGCAAGCCACGGGATATCCGTCTCTTCGACACCGAGATCCTTCAGTGAAAGATCGAGATTCAGCTGTTTTAAGAGTGTTCTGATCTTCGGCGCAAAATCCTCTGCCGTCATTCCTCCGAACATGCGGGCCAGTTTTCCGAATTTGATCCGGTTGCCAAGACAGGTCGCTTCAATGACCGTCGGAGCCAGAGCCGCAAGTCCCTGCCCATGGACAACATTCTTCAGTCCGCTCACCGGATGTTCCATGCCGTGTGCAAGCGTCACACCTGCCGTATTGATGACCATTCCGCCGATTGTGCTTGCCACGGTGAGTGCCGCCCACGCTTCATCACTGTCATCACCATGATAGACATTGACCAGATTCTCCTGAATAAGTGAAATCGCATAGAGCGCCAGTGCATCCGTAAACGGCTGTGAGCGGTTCGCTGTATAAGCCTCCACACTGTGGCAGAGAGCATCGAATCCGACGGATGCCAGCACCTTTTTCGGCATTGTCTTCATGACATCCGGATCCACAATGGAAACCTTGGCCACGATTGCCGGGCAGCGAAGTGACTTCTTGTCTCCGTTTTCCGGATTCGTCAGTACCGCAAATCCGTTGCCCTCAGAGCCTGTGCCGCAGGTCGTAGGAATCAGGATAAGAGGCATCGCCTTATCACTGTGCTTCCTATTATAAATGTAATCGTTGATGTCCCCTTCATTGACTGCAATAAAGGCAATTCCTTTTGCGCAGTCCATAATACTTCCGCCGCCGATGGCAACCACCACATCACAGCCGTTTTCCTTCGCGAATGCCGCTCCCTCTTCAGCAGTCGTTGTCAGCGGGTTCGGCGTCACCTTATCGAAAAGTACTGACGAAATTCCGGCCTCCTCAAGATTCGTCTTCACACGATCGTAAAGGCCTGATTTCTTTGCGCTGCTTCCGCCTGTCACAATGAGCGCCTTCTTACCATACGGCTTTGTCAACGCGCCGACCTGGTCAACTGTCCCCTTTCCAAAATGAATATTTACCGGCAGATAATAATCAAAGGCAGTCGGCTTTTCCGTCATAAGATAGCCCATTCTCTGTCTTTGAAGGACATGTGTCAGAGCGTTTCCGACATCCGCTTCCGTTGCACCTGCCTCAAAAGCAGGCTGCGCCGCTGCGGTTGACGGTGTCGCTGCAGTTGCTGCTGCCGCTCCCTCCGGCACCGGGATTCCGGCTTCTTTTGCTTCTTCTACACGTTCCTCCTCAAGTTCCTTGTTATATATCTGTGCATAATAGCCGAACTTCTCACCATACTTTGCCTTGCAGGCGATGAAGAAGATCGCTCCGAGAATTGCCCAACCACCTGCAATGACCCATTCCATCGGCTTTAATGTCACACCGGTGTTCGGAATGATATAAAGAGCAACGATGATACCTGACATCAGAACCGCCATAGTACCACAGAACTTCCAATGCTTTACCTTGTACGGACGGGGCATTGTGGGCTCCTTCTTGCGAAGAATCATAAAGGACAGAGATACCATACAGTAGGCGAGGCAGCAGCCTAAGTTTCCTGCATCAACAATCCATACCAGCATCTGGCGTCCTGCAAGCGGCGCAATCATGCTCAGAATACCGATGAGAATAATTGCCACTGTCGGTGTCTTGTATTTTTTGTGAAGCGTTTTAAACACAGGCGGGATCATGTAGGATTCCGCCATAGAATACATTGCACGGCTGCCGCCGATCATGAAAGAGTTCCAGCTGGTCAGGATGCCGCACATTCCGGCAACGATCAGTACCTTTGACATGGCCTTGCTGTGAAATGCCGCTGCCATTGCATCCGCGGTGACAAGTCCGCTGCCCGCATAGGACGCTGCAATCTGCTGATGATTCATGACAAAACCGACTGCGAAAATGACAAGCGAATAAAAACCTATACCGAGAATAATGGAAAGAAGGAGCATTTTTCCGATTTTCTTTAACGGAACATTGATTTCCTCTGCAGCCTGCGGAATGACATCAAATCCGATAAAGAAGAACGGGCTGATCGCAGCCACACGGATGATATTTCCCGTAATCTCACCCATGCCCGATCCTTCAAACATCTGACCTTCAAGATTCGAAGGACTGCCGCTGAAGAGGGATGCCACAATCAGAAGAATGCCGGCCACACCGATAATTACGGTCAGAATCGTCTGCAGAAGAGCTGCCGTCTTACCGCCCAGGATATTGATGAACGTAATAAGCGCCGCAAATATGATTGCTACCGCCAGCCAGGATGCATATACCTTAAAACCGGCAATCGTGTACAGATATCCCTTAAGGAACTTCGGATAAATGTATGTGATAATCGTCGGTAGAGCGCAGGCCTCAAAGCAAACGACGCTGACATAGCCTCCGATGATGGCCCAGGTGCACACGAATGATCCGTTCGGCCCCATGGCTCGCATACTGAAGACATGCTCGCCGCCACATTCCGGCATTGCGGGAGTCAGTTCCGCGTACGCCATCCCTACGAAGAAGATCATGATACCACCGATGACAAAACCGATGATAGCTCCGATGACACCGGCTCTGCCGATCCATTCACCTGTGGAGACGACCCAGCCCCAGCCGATCATTGCACCAAACGCAATCACGAGTATATCCCATGCACTGAACACCTTGTTAAATTCAGATGCTTTTTTTGTTTCCATACAGTTTCCCCTCTTTCTATTGCTCCGGTCATTCTGATTTCTTCAAAAGAAAAAGGCGTCACAAAACATCTTCCCGATGTTCTATGACGCCTTTGCCATACCTGTTTTATGATGAAGAAAGTTATTCATTAACCATTTCGACCAGTGCAAGAATGTATTTCGCGGTCCTCTCCCATCCCAGGAGACTTGAATCAATCAGCATGTGCCGGTTTCTCCGATCGCCTCTGTAGGTTCCCGTGATATACTTGTGGCGTGCATGGTTCATTTCATCATTGTATTCCACAAGCTCTTTTGCTTTTTCTTCTGAAACGTTCTGCTGTTCCACCACGGACTGAATCCGGACACTTTCCGGAGCGTAAATGAAAAGGTTCAGGACATCATGACGATCCTTCAGAATGTAATCACTGCTGCGGCCGATGATCACGCAGGGCGATTTCTCCGCCATTTCATGAATGACTTCATACTGATAAGAAATTACACGGTTCGTCAGGTTTGCGTAGCGCGGTCCCATCGTTGTCTCAAATGCATACTGCACATGTGCCTTCTTATCCGCTTCTTCCACCAGTCCTTTGTCTATGCCAAGTTCATCGACAACCTTATCGACAAGATCCCGGTCGTAATACTCTATTCCAAGCGCATCAGCCAGCATCCTGCCGATCTGCTCTCCGCCGGCTCCGTATTCGCAGCCGATTGTGATCACTCTGTATTTCATAAAGCTCCTCCAATCCATCCATTCCAAATTCGCATACCCTCCTTGAAGAAAATTCCCTGTATGATCGGGCTGCTTTGTGCAGGTGAGATGTACTCCATCCCTTCACATACAGGGAAATCATTTCCTCTTCGACGGATCTGCGTTTCTCTTACGGGTTTTACCTCAGGACAGGGCTTCAATACTTTCTTTAATAATCTCCGTTGCCTTGTCACATTCTTCCTTCGTTACGATAAGCGGAGGAACCATACGGATGACATCAGAGCCGATAGCTGTAATCAGCAGATGTCTGTGGAAGCATTCATGCTTGACATCCACTGCATTGATGGAACCGTCAAACTCCACACCTACGAAGAGACCCTGACCACGGGATTCTTTCACATGCGGAAGCTTTGCCAGCTCGGAAATGAAATATGCTCCGACTTCCTTTGCATTTCCTGCAAGATCCTTATCCAGAATCTCATTGACTTCAGCAAGAGCCGCTGCACAGCAGACCGGATGGCCGCCGAATGTGGTTCCATGAGATCCCATTGTAAATGCCTTGGAAACCTCTTCCGTCGCGCAGATCGCACCGATCGGCATGCCGCCGCCGAGAGCCTTTGCCATGGATACGATATCCGGCTTGATATCATAGTTCATATAAGACATGATCGCACCGGTTCTGCCCCAGCCTGACTGCACTTCATCTAGCAGAAGAAGGATATGGTTTTCATCGCAGAACTTCCGGAGTCCCTGCAGGAATTCCTTTGTTGCCGGATGAACACCGCCCTCGCCCTGGACGGGCTCTACCATGATACCGATGGTATTTTCATTGCACTTTGCCTTAAAGTCCTCAAGGTTGTTAAACTCTGCATAGGAGAAGCCCTCGGTCATCGGGCCGAAACCGATCTGGCAGGCGTTATCCGGCTGACCTGTTGCGGACATTGCGCCGAAGGTACGGCCATGGAAGGAATCCTTCGCGGTAACGATGTGATACTTGTTCGGTCCGTACTTTTCAATGCCGTACTTTCTCGCCATCTTGATCATTGCTTCATTGGCCTCAGTGCCGGAGTTCTGATAGAAGATTTTGTCCATGCCGATTGTTGTGCAGACCTTTTCCGCCAGAAGTGCCTGCGGTACGGTGTACGGATAGTTAAATGTCTGCATAATGGTCGCAGCCTGATCCTGCACGGCCTTTACGACACGTGGGTTACAGTTGCCGGCCGCATTGACGGCGATGCCTGCGTAGAAATCCAGATACGGAGTATCATTTTCATCATACATGTACATGCCGGATGCATGGTCCGCTACGAAATCAAATCTTTCATAGGTTTCGATCATGTACTTGTTTACCAGATCCTTGATCTGCTGTGCTGTAAGTCCTGTGTCCTTTAATCTCATGGCTGTATCCTCCTCAGGTTCATATACAAACGATTAAGCAATATTCCTTATACTCTACAAGGCCTCAGATTATGGCCTGTCTCTTGAGCAATCACTGTACATGTTTCAGATCCCATCTTCGATGGCTTCTTTTAAGGACTCTTCAAATATTTCCAGTCCCTTTTCCGTCTGCG
>CAYYEB010000057.1:0-3018 GCA_964470725.1 uncultured Lachnospiraceae bacterium
ACGCGATACTGAGAATTTCCGTGGGCGGATCCTTCATCGCTGTTATGCTGACGATTCTCGGATATTCGATCAACTCGACCATTGTCATTTTTGACCGTATCAGAGAGGGACTTCCGGGCTATCGCGGCGGAGACTATGAAAAGCTTGTCAATGAGTCCGTCAATATGACTCTGACCCGTTCCATCAATACAAACCTGACGACATTCGCCTCCATTTTGATGCTGTATGTTCTCGGAGTTGCTTCCATCAAGGAATTTACCCTTCCGATGATGGTCGGTATTGTGGCAGGTGCCTGCTCTTCCGTATTCCTGACAGGTCCGCTCTGGAACTGGATGAGAATGTATTTCGGAAAGAGCTCAAAGTCTTATCGGGAACGCAAGAAGGCTCAGAGAGCTGAAGAGAAGAAAAAGAAGGAACTTGTGAAGGCCGGCGTCGCTCCGGAAGAGGCCGAAGCTCAGGCTGCACAGCCTGTCAGAACAGGCGGAAATCCGAATGTGATCCGGAAGAAGAAAAAGAAAACAAAGAAGCACTAAATAAAAAAACTACATGCAGTTTTTGCATGTAGTTTTTTCATAAATACAGCAGGAAGAAGGCTGCATCAGGTGGTCAGTCATGAAAATGATCGATCAGAAGCAGCTTCCGGGGAGATAGGTATGGAAAAGTGGACTGTCTATGCAAAACGGGCGGATTTCAATGAAATTGCAAAAAAATTTCAGATCGACCCGGTTGTGGCGCGTGTGATCCGCAACAGAGACATTGTAGGTGATGAGGCAATTGAAGAATATCTGCATGGAGGTCTGGAATCGCTTCTGGATCCCTACGGATTAAAGGAGATGGACAGGGCTGTTCGGATTATCCGTGGAAAGATTGATGAGGGAAAGAAGATCCGGATTATCGGAGACTATGATATTGACGGAATCATGTCTTCTTATATCCTGAAAAGAGGACTGAAAAAACTGGGGGCGGATGTAGACATTCAGATTCCAAACCGCATCAGAGATGGATACGGTGTCAGCAGTGCTATGATCCGCACAGCTCATGAAGATGGTGTAGACACGATTCTGACCTGCGATAACGGAATTTCCGCCGGGGAGCAGGTAAAGCTTGCAAAAGAGCTGGGAATGACGGTGGTTGTGACGGATCATCATGAAGTACTTCAGCTTCCCGATGCGGATGCCGTCGTTGATCCGAAGCAGGACGGAGATACCTATCAGAATAAAAATCTCTGCGGAGCCGGGGTGGCATGGAAACTGATCCTGGCGCTTGGAGCGGATCCGGAAATGAATCTTCTGCAGTATGCGGCCTTTGCCACGGTGGGGGATATCGTGGACCTGACCGGGGAAAACCGGATTATTGTAAAAGAAGGAATAAAACAGCTGAGAAAAACGGATAATCTGGGACTTCGCGCACTGGCACAGGCCCAGAATATGGATATTTCGCGTCTGTCTTCTTATCATATCGGTTTTGTACTGGGACCCTGTCTTAACGCAAGCGGAAGACTGGATACGGCTATGCGTGCACTGGAACTTCTGGAATCTGAAAATGACGCCCTCGCAGAGCGGCATGCCATGGAATTAAAAGATCTCAATGACAGCAGAAAGTCCATGACCGCGGCGGGCTTTGACCGGGCCGTGAGACTGATCGAGGAAAATCATTATGATCGGGATAAGGTCATGGTGATCTACATTCCGGATATCCATGAAAGTATTGCCGGAATTGTGGCGGGAAGAATCCGTGAAAAATACGGACATCCGGTCTTTGTTCTGACCAATGGCGAGGAATGTGTCAAAGGCTCCGGGCGTTCCATTGAAGCGTATTCCATGTTCGATGAACTTGTGAAAGTAAAAGACCTGCTGCTGAAATTCGGAGGGCACCCGATGGCGGCCGGACTTTCCATGAAGATGGAGAATGTGGATGAATTCCGCAGAAGACTTAACGAGGAATGTACTCTGACAGAGGATGATCTTGCAACAGTTGTCAGAATTGATGTTCCGATGCCGATCAGCTATGTGACGGAGAAACTCGTGGAAGAACTGCAGATGCTGGAGCCCTTCGGAAAGGCCAATGAGAAACCGGTATTTGCACAAAAGCATGTATACTTTGAACACCCGCGGCTTTTCGGACCGAAACATAATCTTTTAAGATGCAGAGTCCGTTCCATGTCTATCCCGGGAGATGCGGATCCGGAGAGACTGGGATTCCAGGCGGCGGTGGAAGGACCTGCAATTGATGCGGTCTGTTTCAGAAACGCGGAACAGCTCTATGAGCGGATTTTACAGTCTCCGGATGTCTCCATTGTGTATGAACCGCAGATCGATGAGTATATGGGAAGACGCAGACTCGAGATTGTTGTGACGCATTTTCAGTAATCCGGTAGTTCACAAAGAAAAAGTTTCATGCTATAGTTAGCTTTATCAGCGTACAAATCCAAAAAATTTGTATGCCGACTGCCGAAAATAAGGGCTGTCTTCACAAATAAGGAGAATGAACATGGCAAAAAAAGTAGAAGATTATGTTCGGACGATCCCGGACTTCCCGAAAAAGGGTGTAATGTTCCGCGACATTACAACTGTTCTTCAGGATGCTGACGGACTTCAGCTTGCAATTGATGAGATGGTAAAGCTGATTGACAAGGACAATTGTGATGTGATTGCAGGAGCGGAATCCCGTGGATTTATCTTTGGAGCGGCAATTGCTTATATTCTTCACAAGCCGTTTGTGCTGATCCGTAAGGCAGGAAAACTGCCATGTGAGACAGTGTCTCAGACTTATGATCTGGAATATGGCACCGCTACAATTGAAATGCATAAGGACAGCATTAAGCCGGGACAGAAGGTTGTCATTGTAGACGACCTGATTGCAACCGGAGGAACTGTGGAAGCTGCTGCAAAGCTGATTGAAAAGCTCGGCGGCAAGGTAACGCAGATGGTATTCCTTATGGAGCTGGCAGGACTTAAGGGAAGAGAAAGACTTAAGGACTACGATGTGGAATCCGTCGTGTGCTATCCGGGAGCCTGA
>CAYYEB010000057.1:3118-9884 GCA_964470725.1 uncultured Lachnospiraceae bacterium
CCTGAAACGGTAAAGACCATAGAAAAATGATAAAAATGGTCCCTTGCAGAGCAAAGGTGCGAAGCACCAGGCGATGCAGGGGACTTATGAGTATCTGATATAGACTTTTTATGAGGAAAGGAAGGCAGGTGAGTCTTATGGACGAAAAGAAACAGGCAGGGGCCGTACTTGATGTAAGCACCGGGAACCATACGCTGCAGAAGAAAAAAGAGCAGACGTTGTCCACACCTGCCGATTTCACATCTCCGGAGGATTTATACGCGGATCTGAAAAAGAAGGTGCTTGCATATCATCCCTCCGATGATATGACTTTGATTGACAAGGCATATCGGCTTGCTGCAAAGGCGCATAAGGATCAGAAGCGCAAGTCCGGAGAGCCGTATATCATTCACCCTCTGTGTGTGGGAATCATTCTTGCGGATCTCGAGATGGACAAGGAGACGATTGCTGCAGGTATTCTTCATGATGTGGTGGAAGATACACCTACAACAATTGAAGAAATCCGAGCGGAATTCGGTGATGATGTGGCTCTTCTGGTAGACGGTGTCACAAAGATCGGCCAGATCGACTATAAGGTGGAGAAAGTCGAGATCCAGGCGGAAAATCTCCGGAAGATGTTCCTTGCCATGGCGAAGGATATCCGTGTGATCATCATCAAGCTTGCCGATCGCCTGCATAACATGAGGACGCTGGAGTATATGCGCCCGGAAAAGCAGCTGGAAAAGGCCTGTGAGACAATGGACATTTATGCCCCGATTGCGCAGAGGCTCGGCATTTCCCGCATCAAGGTGGAACTCGATGATCTTGCTTTGAAATACTGGCGTCCGCAGGTCTATAAGGATCTGGTCCGCCAGGTAGATGCCAAGAAACATTCCAGAGAAGAGTTCATTGAGGAAATCTGCGAGGAAGTTCGTCAGCAGATGGACAAGGCCGGAATTAAGGCGGATATCAACGGAAGGGTCAAGCACTATTTCTCCATCTATAAGAAGATGGTCAACCAGAACAAGACTCTCGATCAGATTTATGATCTCTTTGCGGTTCGTATCATTGTGGATACTGTGGGAGACTGTTATGCGGCTCTGGGACTGATTCATGAGATGTACAAGCCGATTCCGGGACGCATCAAGGATTATATCGCCATGCCGAAGGCCAATGGCTACCAGTCTCTTCATACGACGGTGATCGGTCATGAGGGAACACCTTTTGAAATACAGATCCGTACGCATGAAATGCACCGGGTTGCTGAATATGGTATTGCGGCGCACTGGAAATATAAGGAAGTGTCGAACGGCCACAAGGTGACGGGAAACCAGGAGGAGGAAAAGCTGACCTGGCTGCGCCAGATTCTGGAATGGCAGCAGGATTCCTCAGACAACAAGGAATTCATGTCGCTTCTGAAATCGGACCTGGATCTTTTCTCTGACAGTGTCTATTGTTTTTCTCCGGATGGAGATGTCAAGACACTTCCGAACGGTTCCTGTACGATCGATTTCGCATATAGTGTACATTCCGCTGTCGGCAATAAGATGATCGGAGCAAGGGTCAATGGAAAACTGGTTCCCGTGGATTATGTCCTGAAAAACGGAGACCGGGTGGAAATTATCACATCTCAGAATTCCAAGGGACCAAGCCGAGACTGGCTGAAGATCGTCAAGTCGACACAGGCAAGAAATAAAATTAATCAGTGGTTCCGCAAGGAACTGAAGGGTGACAATATTGAACGCGGCAAGGAACTTCTGAACAATTATGCGAAGCAGAAGGGATATACCCACATGGCCGACCTCATGAAGCCGGAATACCAGGAAGGCGTCATGAGAAAGTACGGATTCCGCGACTGGGATTCTGTGCTTGCGGCGATCGGACATGGAGGTCTGAAAGAGGGACAGGTCATGAACAAGCTGATTGACCTGTACGAAAAAGAGCATAAACAGGCCGTCACCGATGAAGAAGTTCTGAAGGCTGCCGCGGACAATAAGGACAAGCTTCCGATCGTCCGTAAGGATGAGAAGGGCGGTATTGTCGTAAGAGGAATACATGATGTCGCCGTACACTTTGCACGATGTTGTAATCCGATACCGGGAGATGAGATTGTCGGATATGTGACACGCGGAAGGGGAGTCACTATTCATCGTTCCGACTGCGTCAATGTGCTTCATATGTCTGACCTTGACCGTCAGAGACTGATTGAAGCGGAATGGCAGGTTCCGGAGGATGAGAAGAGCGGCGGCACTTATGCGGCTGAGATCAATATCTATGCGACTGACCGTGCGGGTCTTCTGGTTGACATTTCAAAGGTCTTCACGGAACGGAAGATCAGTATAGATTCTCTTCAGACGCGGACAAGCCGCACTGGCACGGCCACACTGGAACTGAGCTTCCATGTGCATTCCGTGGAGGAACTCAGAGATGTGGTGGCGCAGCTTCGACAGGTAAAGAGTGTCATTGATATCACCCGTAAAACCGGCTGAAGCATTATTTGAACATGATATATCAGGAGACAGTATGGCACAGAAGATCTGGTTAGGCGGACTGGTCGTGGGACCGATCCGCACCAATTGCTACTTCCTCGGAAATCAGGATACCGGTGAGACAATCATTGTGGATCCCGGAGATGAGGGAGAAAATATTATAAAGTTGCTGAATCAGCGGAAGGCAAAGCCTGCCGCTGTTCTTTTGACTCACGGACATTATGATCACATTCTTGCGGTCAATGATCTGAAAAAAGAATATCCGGGAATTCCGGTTCTGATCAGTGAACTGGAACGGCCCATGGTGGAAGACCAGAGTCTCAACAGCGGGATCGGAGGTTATGATTATACCTTTACGCCAACCCGTTATGTAAAGGACCTGGAAATGATTCAATATGCCGGGATTTCACTGCAGGTCATATCTACACCTGGACACACTGCGGGAAGCTGCTGTTATTATGACGCGGAAGACAAGATTCTTTTTTCGGGGGACACGATCTTCTGCGAAAGTTATGGCCGCTGCGACCTTCCGACAGGTTCCATGACGGATATGCGAAAGAGTCTTGAAAAAGTTTTGTGCTCTCTTCCGGAGGATGTGCAGGTATTTCCGGGGCATGGACCGAAGACTTCCATAGGACAAGAAAAAATGATAGAAGGATTTTAAGTTGAATATCGGTATTGAGTGCAATAAAAATGATTTTCTCTATGATATCCATTCTCTTGTGAAGAGCTTTTTTCCGGATGATGAGGTAAGTATTTTTACTTCTGACGATACGCAGAAAAGCGAAATACAGTATGATCTTCGTCTGAAGATAGATATTCCGGACTATAAGGATCGAAAAGACGCAAAGGACAGTTTGAAACGAAAGATCTATAAAATGCTTTCGGATTACACGGGAAAGACACTTCCCTGGGGCACGCTGTCCGGAATCCGTCCGACAAAGATTCCTATGAAAATGCTCGATGAAGCGGAGAGCAAAAAAGAGGGATCTTCGGATACTTCGGAGGTCCGGAAGGATATTTTATCCTATGTGGAGAATACTTACCTGTGCTCTCCTCAAAAGGCGGATCTGGCGTATCGGGTGGCAAAAAGGGAACAGAATATATTAAGAAAGATTCCGACCGGACCGGAAACGTACAGTCTTTATGTCAATATCCCGTTTTGTCCGTCTATCTGTCTTTACTGCACCTTTGCATCAAGTCCGGTGAAGGAGTGGAAGGATAAAATCGAAAAATACCTGGATTGTGTGATCGAGGAGATGCGGAAAAGCCAGGCGGATCTGGTTTCGAAGGGATTTGAAAGGGGCCCGCGTACCGTTTATTTCGGAGGAGGAACACCGACCGCTCTTACGGCAGCGCAGCTGGAACGGCTGATTTCTTCTGTGGAGAAAATTTGGGATCTGTCCGGGTGTGTGGAATTTACTGTGGAGGCCGGAAGACCGGATTCATTTACCGAAGAAAAACTGGAAGTTCTGAAAAAACATAGGGTGGATCGTATTTCCGTCAATCCGCAGACAATGAATCAGAAAACTCTGGATCTTATCGGAAGGCATCATACCGTGGAGGATACGGTGCGGGCTTTTCGGATGGCGAAAGATGCGGGATTTTCCAATATCAATATGGATATGATTCTTGGCCTTCCGGGAGAGGAAAGGGAAGAGGTGGAACATACGCTTGCCGAAATCAGGAAGCTCAATCCTGATTCTCTGACAGTCCATTCTCTTGCAATTAAACGGGCTTCAAGGCTCAGAAGAACGATCAGAGAAGATCGGGAGAAGAATCAGAATGCCGACTATGGCAATTATGAAGGAATGGCATTTGATAACTCCGAAGAGCTGATGGATCTTGCGACCGGATGTGCACAGGAGCTGTCGATGGCTCCGTACTATCTCTACCGCCAGAAAAACATGAGAGGCAATCTGGAAAATACAGGGTTTGCCAGAGCGGGAAAAGAATGTCTTTACAATATTCTGATTATGGAAGAAAAACAGTCCATTGTGGCATTCGGAGCAGGCGCTTCTTCTAAAAGAATCTATCCGGGTGGAAAGATTGACCGTGTGATCAATCCGAAAAATATTGCAACCTATGAAGAAAAGCTGGATCAGCTTCTTGTGAAGAAGGCCCGGCTCTTTTCTTGACGCTTCCAGATCCGGTATTTATAATGGGCTGTGGCGCGTATCCTCATATGGAACCGTTCAGAGGAAGGAATGCATGGGGAAGATTGTAGATTACAACCTGACGGAAGAATTGGAACATGGCATCTATGTGAGCTGCCTTGTGCGTGAGCTGACAAAAGAGCTGGAGATGGAGGAAGATGTTTCCTACCAGCTGACACTGGCAGGACTTCTCCACGATATCGGAAAACTCAGGCTTGCAAATTATATTTACGGACAGGAACAGATCGAAAGTCCTCTGGTGATTGAGGAAATGAAATATGTCCGTATGCATCCGATGCTTTCCTATGAGATTCTGGAGTCACTGGGGACATATAGTGATCTTGTTCTGGATTCTGTACGGTATCATCATGAAAATTATGATGGAAGCGGATACCCGTCCAATTTAAAAGGTGAGGAGATTCCTCTCGGAGCAAGAATTATCCGTGTCTGCGATGTGTATGCGGCACTGACAACGGACCGTCCTTACAGGAAACGCTTTTCGGCGGAAGAGTCCATCAGTCTTATGATCGATGAAATTAACCATTTTGACTTGAAAATATTTCTGGCGTTTCAACGAGTGGCGCATCGGGTCGGAACACAGTATCAGATACATCTTCCGATTTCCGATGAAATGCTGATCCGGGAAGAACTGGCCGAAAGTTGATAAAGGAGAACCTATGACACTTAAGAAGAAACCGGTAAACGGAATGAAGGACATACTGCCCGATGAGATGGCCCTTCGCACATATGTGATTGGCCTTATCAGACAGACATATGCGGAATTCGGATTTTCATCCATCGAAACTCCTGTGGTAGAGCATATCGAAAATCTTCTTTCAAAGCAGGGCGGGGAAAATGAACAGCTGATTTTCAAGATCCTAAAGCGCGGCAAGAAACTGGATCTTTCACACCCGACGACAGAGGATGCTGTAACGGACAGCGGCCTTCGCTATGATCTGACTCTTCCGCTTTCCAGATATTATGCAAATCATGCTTCTGAGCTGCCGTCTCCATTTAAGGCGCTGCAGATCGGAAGCGTATTCCGTGCGGACCGACCGCAAAGAGGCAGATATCGTCAGTTTACACAGTGCGACATCGACATTCTCGGAGATCCGAGTCCATTGGCGGAAATTGATTTGATCCTTGCTACAACAACCGTCCTTTCAAAGCTGGATTTTCACGGATTTACAATACGAATCAATGACAGACGGCTTCTGAAAATGATGGCGGAACGTGCCGGCTTCGCTCCGGAGGAGTTCAGTGAGGTCTTTATTATCATTGACAAGCTTGACAAAATCGGCTGGGATGGCGTGCGTGCGGAACTTGAGGAGAACTATCCGAAGGAAAAGGTGGATGCATACCTGGCACAGTTTGATGCGATCGGTTCCGGAGACGTTTCCGATGCGGCTGCTTCCATGATGAAGGAGGCAGGTTCACCGCTTCCGGAGATTATTCAGACGGTCAACCAGGTAAAGACGGCGGATTTTAAGATGAAGTATGACCCGACTCTTGTACGTGGAATGAGCTATTATACCGGTCCGATCTTTGAAATTGCAATGGACGAATACGGCGGATCTGTCGGTGGCGGCGGACGCTACGATGAGATGATCGGTAAGTTCACAGGACAGGCGACTCCGGCTGTCGGATTTTCCATCGGATTTGAACGTATCATTATGCTTCTGATGGAAAGAGGATTTAAGATTCCGGGTCAGAAGAACAAGACAGCTTTTCTGGTGGAGAAAAATATGCCGGCTAAGAAACTGGCTCCGATTTATCAGGAGGCAATGGAACTTCGTGCAAAGGGAGAGTGCGTGGACATTTCCCAGATGAAGAAGAACAAGAAGTTCCAGAAGCAGCAGCTGACGGATCAGGGGTATACGGAGATCAGGGAGTTCTATGTATAAGCCTGTTGCAAGCGCCTGAATTGTTTTTGACCGGGCTTGGGTTAAAAGTGAGGGGTCTCAATCAAGGCCTTGATTTGCGACCCTGTACGCCACAGGCGTGAATGGAAACGATGAGTTTGGCGGAAATTATTTTTCAGATACTTGCAATGAAGATTTAGTATATTTATATGAGGGAGAAGAGTTATGGCTGAGTCAATGAAAGGCCTGCACCGCACCTGCAGATGTGCTGAGGTGACGG
>CAYYEB010000058.1:0-1336 GCA_964470725.1 uncultured Lachnospiraceae bacterium
CAGCAACCGCGGTGCTGTCTTTTCGACGGCACTGCGGTCTTTCTTTTTGCACCGGAAAACGGTAAGATAGATAAAAGCAAAAGCACGTATGGAAAGAAGGAACGGAAGGATGGGAGTTTTTCTGAATCCGGGCGCGGAGGCCTTCCGCGAGGCAATTACATCTGAGATCTATGTGGATAAAACAGATCTGATCCGTTACTTAAATAAGGTTCTGCGCACACAGCAGAAGTATGTCTGTGTCAGTCGCCCGAGACGATTCGGGAAGTCTATGGCGATCAATATGATATCTGCATACTATGATAAGACGGTTGATGGAGCTATTTTCCAAAAATTTGCTATCTTTGATGAAGATGGAATGAAGCAGCAGGGAAAATATGATGTCATCCGGATCAACATGCAGGAATTTTTATCCAATTCATCAGATGTGGATTCAATGATCGGTCTCCTCAGCCGGGTCGTTTTGCGTGAACTGAAAAAAGAGTATCCGGATGTTGACTATATGATGCCGGATAAACTGACATTTTCCATGCAGGATATTTTCTCCGAAAGTGGTAATCAGTTTATCATCCTGATTGATGAATGGGACTGCATTTTCAGAGAATATCCTCACGATACGAAAGAGCAGAAGAAATATCTGGATTTTCTGCGTGACTGGCTCAAGGATAAGACATATGTGGCGCTGGCATATATGACTGGAATTCTTCCAATCAAAAAATACGGGACACATTCGGCACTGAATATGTTCACTGAATTTTCCATGGAAAATCCGGGTGAGCTGGCACAGTATGTGGGATTTACGGACGCGGAAGTACAGATACTTTGTAATAAATATCATATCGACGCGGAGGAGTGCAGCTACTGGTATAATGGCTATTATTTTTTACAGTGCGGGCATATTTATAATCCGAAATCGATTGTATCGGTCATGATGTCGGGAGTTTTTGACGATTACTGGAATAAGACAGAAACATACAATGCGCTGAAAATCTATATTGATATGAATTATAAGGGCCTCAAAGCAAAGCTGACTGCTTTGATGGCCGGGGATAGAATTCGTATTGATTCTGGACATTTTAAAAATGACATGACATCATTTTCAAGCGCGGATGACGTTCTTACTCTTCTGATTCACCTCGGGTATCTGGGATATGATTTTGAAAGCAAAGAGGTGTTTATTCCGAATCACGAGATACAGATGGAGTTTGTCCGTGCAATGGATGATGAAAGCTGGGATGGTCTGCAGTCTGCCATCCGGAGTTCGGAGAAACTTCTCCAGGATACATGGAACAAAGATGAGAAAGCCGTGGCAGAGGGAGTGGAAGAGGCGCATGATGAA
>CAYYEB010000058.1:1436-9838 GCA_964470725.1 uncultured Lachnospiraceae bacterium
ATTTTATTGGTGGGAATAAATTACGATAGAGCAACAAAAAAACATCAATGCAAAATAGAAAAGTATACCGAAAGTTTCGGATTGTGAAGCGACAATCTTTGAAGGAAAATAAGGGGATTTTATGAGAACAGTCGATCATGTGAGAACAAATGCACATACAACAGATGAAGTGACGGAGCTGGAGAGGAGAAATCGCAGCCTTTCAAAGCGGGCCGCCGAAGAGGGAATGGTGCTTCTGGAAAATGACGGAACGCTTCCCTTAAAAGAGGGAGAGAGGATCGCCCTCTTCGGACGCGGGGCGACACACACCGTGAAGGGAGGATCCGGAAGCGGAGAGGTCAACGGAAGAAAGGCCGTTTCCGTTTATGGCGGCTTAAAAAAGGAAGGTTTTACGGTGACGACCGAGAAAAAACTTTCGGATTATGTGGAACGGGTGAGACTTGACCAGCGGGATTACACCATAAAAAAACAGCAGGATGCCGGAACCTTTCGTTTTTCGGCAATGATGTCTGCGATGGAACATCCGTACTTTCCGCCTGAATTTCCGCTCTTAAAAGAGGAGGATCTGACGGATCCGAAGGATGTCTGCGTCTATGTGATATCCAGAATCTCTGGAGAAGGCTATGACAGGAAGAACGTGCCGGGTGACTTTCAGTTTTCGGAGCGGGAACTTCAGAATCTGAAGCTTTGCGCTTCTCATTATGAAAAGCTGATTGTCGTGTTGAACGCAGGCGGAATTCTTGATCTGACGCCGCTTGATGAGATTCATCCGTCGGCCGTCATCTACATGTCAATGGCAGGTGCGGAGGGAGGAACTGCGCTGGCACGGATTCTGAATGGAAAGGTGAACCCGTCGGGGCATCTGACCGAAACCTGGCCGAACCGCTATGAAGATATTCCGTTTGCAAATGACTATGCCTATCTCAACGGCAATACGAAGGAAGAATACTACGACGAGGGAATCTATGTAGGATACCGTTACTTTGACACCTGGAAAAAAGCTGTACGGTATCCCTTTGGTTACGGACTTTCCTATACAAAGTTTGAACCGCACTACTCCGTGAGTTTTGAAAATAACATACTCAAGGTTCATGCTTCAGTAAAGAACATCGGATCCCATGCGGGAAAATACGTACTGCAGGTTTATGCGTCAGCTCCCGATGGAGAACTGGATAAGGAATATCAGCGTCTGACTGGGTTCGCAAAGACAGGAAGCATTGCACCGGGAGAGTCGGAGGAAATCTCTACGAAGACATCTCTGCGGGACCTTGCAAGCTTTGACCAGATGACTGCGGAATGGGTGCTGGAACCGGGAATTTACACTATCCGCGCCGGAGAAAACAGCAGATGTACGAAAGTTGTGGCATATCTTTCACTGAAAGAGAAAGTAGCCCTTACAAAGCTGGATCACATCTGCCTGCAGCTGGAACATTTAGACGAGCTGAAAGAGCCGGAGCAGCGTCCTGTCGGGGCACATGATGATGAACAGGAAGAAAGGCAGGCGGGGATTCCTTCCTTTACAATTGCTCCGGAGAAAGTCCGTCCGAAACATATCATATATGAGGAACCGGGTATACCGGATGATATTGACCCGCGCGTGATGAAATGGCTGCACAAACTCAGTCCGTCTCAGCTTACGGACATTGTGGTCGGAACCGGAAATGATATGCTGGTTACTGCAAAGCATTATTTTACGGTTCCCGGAGCAGTCGGCTATACGACCGCAAAATATGAACGGCTTGGGATCACGGACCTGGCCTTTGCAGACGGCCCTGCGGGACTGCGGCTGCAGCAGAAGGCCGTGGCGATAAAGGGAAAGAACCGGGTGAAGGCCCTGACGCCGCAGATAGAGCTGATGAAATATATGCCGAAGGCGGCAAGAAAGATGATCTTCGGAAAGCCGAAGGACGGTACCGTGCTGTATCAGTATCCGACTGCCTGGCCTGTCGGCACGGCCCTGGCACAGTCCTGGAATACGGATCTTATGGAGCGGGTCGGAGAGGGCATCAATGCGGAACTTGAGGAATATGGAGTGACCTTCTGGCTGGGTCCTGGCATCAACATTATGCGGAATCCGCTGTGTGGAAGAAACTATGAATATTATTCGGAGGATCCGTATCTGGCAGGTAAAATGGCGGCGGCCATCATCCGGGGCGTTCAGTCAAAGGGAAACCATTACGCCACTGTCAAGCATTTTCTGTGCAATTCGCAGGAGACAAACCGTCAGTTTATGAACGTGAATGTGTCGGAGAGGGCTCTTAGGGAAATCTACCTTCCGGCATTTGAAAGAAGCGTGAAGGAAGGCCATGCAAAGGCAGTTATGTCCTCCTACAATATGGTCAACGGCGTCTACAGTGACATGAACCGTGACACACTGATCAAGGCGCTCCGCTGCGAATGGAACTTCGAAGGAATTGTAATGACCGACTGGGATGGAATGGGCCGTGCAAAAGATGCGGCACACTGCATAGAGGCGGGAGTTGACATTCTGATGTCCGGAAATGCTTTGCAGAAACAGGTAATCAGGCGTGCTTTAAAAAACGGAAAACTTGATGCAAAATATGTAGAACGCAGCGCGGCACATATACTGACGGCCGTGATCGGAAACGGTGAATGACTTCTCTGAAAAGCTGTGTGTGGATTTAACTTGTGATAAGGGAGAAAAAGCATCATGCTGGAAAAAATAAAACATCCGGGGGATATCAAAAAAATCCGTCCGGATCAATATGAACAGCTGGCCAGGGAAATACGGCAGTTTCTGATCAAAAAGGTGAGTGTTACAGGCGGACATCTGGCCAGTAATCTGGGCGTTGTGGAACTTACGATGGCACTGCATCTGGTCTTTGACTTTACAAAGGATCAGGTGGTCTGGGATGTCGGACATCAGTCCTATGTGCATAAGATTCTGTCGGGAAAGCAGGATGAGTTTGATACATTGCGCCAGTTTCACGGCATGAGCGGTTTCCCGAAACGGGAAGAGTCTCCGACGGATTGTTTTGATACGGGACACAGTTCAAACAGTGTATCTGCCGGACTGGGACTTGTGGCGGCAAGAGACCTGAAAGGGGCGGACAATTATGTCATTTCCGTGCTGGGTGACGGTGCTGCAACCGGCGGAATGTTTTATGAAGCCCTCAACAATGCGGGACGGCTCAAGACAAATTTCATTATCATCTTAAACGACAATGAGATGTCGATTGCACCAAACCGGAGCGGACTTGCAAGCTACTTGAGCAGCCTTCGCACCGCAACTTCCTATAATGATCTGAAACGGCAGGTCAAAGAGAAGCTGACCCAATCTCCGCGGGGAGACGTCATCGTGCGCCACATTGATTCCATGAAAGACAGTATCAAACAGCTGTTCATTCCGGAAATGCTCTTTGAAAATCTTGGAATTACGTACCTGGGACCAATTGACGGCCATAACGTCCAGCAGCTTGTCAAAACATTAAAGGAAGCCAGGAAAATGCAGAAGGCGGTCCTGATCCATGTTGTGACGGTGAAAGGCAAGGGATATTCCTATGCGGAGCGGATGCCGGACCGTTATCACGGCGTCGGACCTTTCAATGTGAAGACCGGAGAACCGAAAAAAAAGGAAACTTGTAAGACCTGGACGGAGGTTTTTTCCGATGCACTCATGGAAGAAGCGGAGCAGTGCCCGAAGATTACGGCGATTACGGCCGCCATGCCGGATGGGACGGGACTGAAAAAGTTTTCCCTTCGCTATCCGAAGCGCTTTTTTGATGTCGGAATTGCAGAGGAGCATGCGGTGACATTTGCCGCAGGACAGGCTGTCGGAGGAATGATTCCTGTGGTGGCGATCTACTCTTCTTTCCTGCAGCGGGCCTATGATCAGATCCTTGAAGATGTATGTCTTCAGAACCTGCATGTCGTATTTGCCATTGACAGGGCAGGTATTGTGGGACCGGATGGCCCGACGCATCAGGGACTTTTTGATCTTGCGTATCTGGCGGAGATGCCGAACATGACAATCATTGCTCCGAAAAACGGAAGAGAACTTAGGGATGCATTTCACTGGGCAATTCATGTCTGCAAGGGACCGGTTGCGATCCGTTACGGACGTGGGGCATGTCCGGAGGATTTTTCAAATATCGAGAAAACTTTCTATGATACGAGATCCGAAAAACTTCGTACGGGAAGAGATTCGACGCTTTTTGCGGTCGGAACGATGAATTCCATTGCAAAAGAGATTTGCGATATTCTGGAAGAAAAATATAAAATCAGCATGCGGCTGATCAATGTGCGCTTTGTAAAGCCGATGGACACCTGGTCTTTGGAAAAATATGCACTTCGCGGACCGATCATTACCCTTGAAGAGGGAGAAAGAATCGGAGGATTCGGAGAACGTGCGGCGGCCTGGCTTGCGGAAAACGTGCCGAATACCAGAATTAAGATTATGGCGGTAAATGACCGCTTTGTGGAGCAGGGAACGCCTGAAGAACTGAGAAAAATGCTGCGCCTGTCACCTGAAGAGGCGGCAGAAGATATCGCCAGGTGGCTGAAGGGCGGCATCAAGTAGTTTTTAGCAGTGCTTCATACGCCTCGACTTTCATCGGCCGGTAGTAAAAGTTCCCCTCCGCTTCCGCAAAATTGGCGCCGGCCAGTTCATCCGCCTGCTCTTTTGTATCCACATTCCGTGTCAGAGAATCCCCTTGTCTGACCTTATACCCTATCTGGCGGGCTTTTGTCAGAAAATCCGTGATCTGGGCCTGCTCCGGGATGATTGTGCTTTTGGCAATATCGATCTCAATAAAAGACGGATCCATCGGATAATCCTCGATGAGACCGCTGAAGTAGTCGAATACATCCGTATAATAGAAGTCGACCTGAGCAATTGTAACGGCAACAGGGGGAGGCGTCATTCCTTTCTGTACAAGACTGTACTGCCATGCAAAAATTTTATCCCAGATATAATAATCCAACGATAAAATGGAACCGTTCTCTTCCAGATCCTTTCGAAAGACTGCTGAGGGCAGAGATAATCCGTCTTTGATCCAGCGAACCTGTGCTTCCGAAGATGTGATGTTCCCGGTAGCGGTACGTACCCGGGGCTGTATATAGAATGTAAATTCTCCGCGCTGGATGGCGCCCGGTACATCTGTCAGAAGCAGATCTATTTTCCGTCTCTGCTCATATGCTTCCGGATCAAAGAAGGAAAAGATCCTGTCGTATTTTCCGCGAATCACACTGAGCGCTGCAAGCGCACGATCGTACAGCTGTGAAAAAGACTGGTTGGTATAGCCGGTCACAAAGATGCCGAAAGCCGGCGCAAAACCGATGGGGGAGACGGACTTTCCTGCAATGAGCCGCAGTTCGTCTTCCAGCTGAGAGCGTGTCAGATCGCTGACCGGAAGAAGAAGCGCAAACTGATCCCCGCCCATATATCCCGCCGTGCCATGAAAAGAGGTGGCATATTCATTTAATCTCTGAGACATTCCCTCGAGGCGCCTGTTCCCGGCCTCTGTTCCATTGACACTGTTATACAGTGAAAAATGATTGAAATCGATGGCAATGACGGCAATGCGGCTGTCTTCCGGCGAAAGCATACGAAGCCAGACATTTGCCCTGTGCCGAAAAGATTCTTTTTCCGGGAGTGCTATATTGGCGGGGACTTTGTCCGAATCCGCCGGCAGCACATCTTCATAACGCGTCAGCGGATGAAGGTTCGTACGGACCCGATCAAGCATGGTATCCGCAGTTCCGATCCATGCCTGATCCCAGATGGCGGCAAACTGAACCGCAATGCCGGAATCAAGCAGAAGATGCTTCAGCTGATCCGAAAGCTGATCGAAATAGGAACTGGAAATATCACTGACTACAGCTATGAAGTCATCGCCGTCGATCCGGTATGTATGATCGGAACCGAAGACGCTCCGGATGATCCGTCCTGTCTCAATGAGAAGACTGTCTCCGATCTGACGGCCCCGGGTAAGATTGATATTGTTCAGCCCGATCAGATTGCAGCAGATGATGCCGATGCTTAAACCCTGATCCATACGTTCCATTGCGGTATATAGTGCATGCCAGCTGCCGGTCTGAGTCAAAGGATCCCTTGCCTGCATCAGGGACTTCTGAATATTTCCGATCCTGCTGTAAAGAATACCGGACATAAAAAAGCGCAGAATACCAAAGCAGGAAGAGATGTCCGTCATCCTTTTGGGATCGGGATTATCCATTCCGAAAAAGCCGAGATCCTCGCCTGCAAAGGTGAGCTGACCGGAAAAGAGCGAATGGATCCCCTGGGGTTTCAGAACCGTGTAAAGATTCGGATCGGATTCTTTGAGATCATCAATATCCGGGACCTGAAGAAATGTGTCGCTCTGGTAGTGACCATAGTAGAGCCGGCAGAGCTCTTCACTGAGATTCTGCATGACATCTCGTTTCCGGGGAATGCCGGGAGCGCACCATTCCTCACTGCAGTCGTAGGAACCGTACTGATTTTTCTGGAAAATGTAGATTCTGTCACAGGGAAAGAGCGATGCCAGAAAGCTCAATACATCAGACAGCGAACCGTCTGATGAAGCACGGGCCAGGGATGCTTCGAACTTTTCGTTTATAAGAATACTAGTTTGGCTTTGTGCTTTCAGACTGTTTCGCAACATAACGAACTCTCCTTTACTTTGACAGATATGCCAATTCCGTACCTACCGAATGTCTGCATATTTTTGACTTTTTCAGTATAACAGAAAAGAAAGAAAACGGGGAAGGCAGAGGTGAATTGCATTTTTTTGTAATGCGGTGTAACAAATCTGTAACAATTCCATAACTAAATCTTGAAAAAATGCAACATAAGCGTTATACTTTATTCCATTAGCGAGGAAAAGTAAATGTTTCGCTGTCCGACCGGAAAGGGCAGCGCATCTATGTAAGGAGTTGTCTATGAAGAAAAGAATTCTGAGTATTGTACTGGCGGTGGCCATCGGTATTTCTGCGGCAATGCCGGTACTGGCGGATGAGGAAAGCGATCTGAAACAGCAGAAGGCACAGGCGGAATCTCAGCTGGCTTCGACACAGGATTCTCTGAATTCTCTGGCTGCGCAGCAGGCACAGATCCAGTCACAGATCAGTGACCTGAACGCGGATATTGTGGATCTTATGGTGCAGATCAATCAGGCTCAGGCTGATATTGACGCAACACAGTCTCAGATTGATTCCACACAGACACAGATCGATGCGACATCTTCGAAAATTGATGTGAAGGAAAATGAGATCGAAGCGACTCAGAAGAAACTGAAGAAGGCGGAAGAAGACAGAGACGCACAGTACGAGGAAATGGCAAAGCGGGTCCAGTATTTTTATGAAAATGGCGGAGACAGCTGGAGCACTTCACTACTCGAGTCGGATGATATGACTTCTTTCTTTAATAAATCATCCTATGCGGAAGATCTGCAGACAACGGATCAGAAGGCACAGAAAAAACTTGAGAAGACAGTGACGGAAGTATCTGATCTTGAAACAAGCCTGAAGGGACAGAAGGAAGAACTCGTAAATCAGAAAAATCAGCTGAATTCTCAGAAGGACCAGCTGAATGAGCAGAAAAACCAGCTGAGTGCACAGAAATCCGCACTGGATGAACAGAATGCCGATCTGCAGTCACAGCTGAACGCAAAGAAGGCTGCGGATGCGGATTATGACAACCAGATTGCAACGGCAAAATCCCAGGCGGCACAGATCAGCTCTCTGATTGCACAGCAGCAGAATCGTCTGGAAGAGATTCAGGCAGAAAAAAAGGCCGCAGCCGAGGCGGCGGCACGTGCAGCTGCTGAAGAAGCGAAGAAGGAAGCTGCAAGGAAAGAGGCGGCAAGACAGGCTGCGGAAGAAGCCGAGAGACGGGCTCAGGAAGCGGCACAGAGTGACGAGGAAGACGAAGAACCTGCCATTGTAGGCGCATCACAGAAATCTTCCGCAACGACAAAGAAAAAGAGCATAAAATCAAGCGCTGCGTCGGAAGACTCCGATGAGGAGGAGACATCTTCCTATTCCGGCGGCGGATCCGGATCTTCCATTGTGTCCTATGCGAGCCAGTTTGTCGGCAATCCATATGTATGGGGCGGATCATCCCTGACAAACGGATGCGACTGCTCACACTATGTCTATCTGGTACTGAAAAACTCGATCGGCTACAGCGGCGGCTACACGACATCCGGCGGATGGGCATCCAAGGGAAAGGCAGTCAGCTCCCTGTCTCAGGCCCAGGCCGGTGATGTCATCGTGTACAGCGGCCATGTCGCAATCTATGACGGCAACGGAAAAATTCTGGAAGCCAAGGGATCCAAGTGGGGCATTACCCATGACCGCAAGGCAAACTGCAAGTCCATCGTGGCCATCAGAAGAATGGTATAAGATAGCAGGATTTATTGCGTTCGGTTTATCTGGTGTAC
>CAYYEB010000059.1:0-9775 GCA_964470725.1 uncultured Lachnospiraceae bacterium
CGATACCTTTTCTGGGAAGCCTCATCAGCCCAAAGCCCAATTTTCCTGTATTTAATAAATCTTCCATCCTTCAAATCCTTTCCACGCAACAGTTTTTGTGATTATCTTAACAACCACATCTCCTGAAAGCAATAAGTGTCCAATAATAAGTTTCAACGATGGCATTTTCGCAGATGGGAAATGGCTAAGACTCTTAAATTTGACCATTCTCTCTATTTTTGCTACAATAACCGCAATTTGTTTATAAGAAAAAGCATAAAATAGAAATAGTCAGAGAGGATTTTGCAGTATAATGATGCTCTCAATAAAGAAATTTCTGAACCTTTTAAAGTTCAAAAATTATAAAGAAAATAAGCATAGAATCAATATGGAAAATCGAGTTGGGATTGACCTCATTCTTGTTTTTTACAGTGTAATTTTGATTCTGAATCTGCTCAGTACATTTATTTCCAGTCAGCCTGTCTTTAGCAACAGAAATCTTATGCTGGAACTGATTTTCATGCTTATTACGGTGCCCTTGTATTTTTGCTGCTTACAAAAGCGAACTATCAATTTCACTTTGGCAATCTATCTGATTGAAGTCCCAATGCTTCTGATTCCAATCTGGCAGGGCACATTTGATGATCCCAAAAAGCTCACATTCACTTTTCTTCTGTTCTTATTGATTCTGCCGCAGCTGATTTTGGATAAGCCGTGGCATGTTATGCTTTTTATTCTTGGTTTAACCGCAGTGTATATCATTGCTGATGTGAATGCGAAACCCCCGCAGCTTTTTGAAAAGGATCTTCTGCATACGTTCAATACCTGCCTGATGTCAATGGCCGCCAGTTTATATGTTTTGTCAGTTAGAATTCAGAACAATATGTTCATCAATATTGTGGAAGAAAAAGCTGATCGGGATCCTTTAACTAACCTATACAATCGTTATGGTGCAGAACAGTATTTTAAGAAGAATGAACCTGGACTTCTGCTGTATATGGATCTAGACCGATTCAAGGAAGTGAATGATTCTCTTGGGCATGCGGAAGGAGATCATGTGCTTCGGGAGACCGCAGATGTTTTGAAATCCTGTTTCAGAAAAGATGACCTTCTGATCCGAATGGGCGGAGATGAATTTGTCGTATTTGCTTTTGGCAAATGGACCAGGGATGAAATTTCAAGAAAACTTTCTGAAGTCTTACATAAAATCGACAATATTCATTCTACAGCAGAATCAAAGCATGTTGATGTTGGCATGACTGTAAGTATCGGCTGTGTGTATGCACCAAACGGTGCACCGGAACTTGATAAATTGATACGTCTTGCCGATCAGAAAATGTATGATGTCAAACGTAATGGAAAAAACAGCTTCAAGGTTTCAGTGATTTAATTTGTCTGTATTTTTGTCAATATAAATGAAGCCATCCGCAGAAATCCAAAATTAGCTTATATTTTGCATAAATGAATTTTCACTCTTGACGCTTGTCGGAACCGACACTATAATAAAATTTTAGTAACAATTTTCACGATGGAAGAGACATCGCAAATGATACAGAAAGGTTTTTTTAAATATGTCAGCCCCAAATAGCAAAGATGAATTAATTCAAAAAAAGAATGATGCCTGCATCCTTACGAGAATCACTTCCCTGTATGTGAATCGACTGGCTTCGGGTATTCTGAGTCCTATGGGACTTTCCCTTGCGGAATATAAGATTCTTTACATCTGTCTTAAGTGCCCTGAAAAGAAGATTACGAATTCATTTCTTGAAATGCATTTTCAGATGAGCCATTCCACGACTGTCGGGCTTTTAAACCATTTGGAGAAAGATGGCTGGATCAGGCGGGTTCCGAATCCGGACAAAAAAAGAGAGAAGATGGTTGTTTTAAGTGAGAAAGCACAGAACAAGGCAGATGATCTTCTTAAGGCCGGTCAGAATCTGGAAGCGCAGTTTACCGCCAATCTCACAAAAGAAGAAACGGAAGAATATATCCGGCTTTCCCAAAAAATAATGGCATAATGCATTAAAAAAATTACCCATTCAATTTTCACATCCCTTTTCCATCTCCCGCAGCTCCGGAATCATTGTAGCAAGCATTGTTATAAAGCAGGCTGTCCCGCCGATTGCGTTGGAGATCGGCTCAGCCATAAAGACGCCATCCGTTCCCATATGAAACACATAAGGAAGCAGATAAGTAAGCGGAATAACAATGATCCCCTTTCGGAGAAGTGAAAAGAAGATCGCCTGTTTTTTCTTTCCCAAAGACTTGAAGATCGTCTGTCCGATGTACTGCAGAATCATGCACAAGAAGGCGGAAAAATAAATGTGAAACGCCGGTACGGCATCCTTGAGAATCGTCTTATCCGAGCTGAAAACGGAAATCACAGCTTCCGGAAATGTCCGAATCAGAATCCATACAACGATGCCGTAACCGAAGGCCATGGCAGTTACTATCTTACCGGCCTTCCACAACCTTTTGGGACGCTGCGCGCCATAATTATAGCTGATAATCGGAGAAGCGCCCTCCGTGATGGCAAGAATCGGTGTTTCCAGCATCTGCCGGGCAGAATTGACAATTGTCATGATAGATACATAAATATCACCGCCTATATCCGCCAGTACCTGATTGCAGGATATGGAGACGAGGCTGTTGGTCACCTGCATAATAAAGGAAGCAAGACCGAGACCGACAATCTTTTTTGCCACCGCACCGCATTCTCGGATTTCCTGACCGGAAAGAAGCCTCACACGGTATTCTGCCTTCTTAAGGATAAAATGAAGCACAAAGTATGCTGACAGTCCCTGCGACAAAATCGTCGCAAATGCAGCTCCCCGGACACCCCAGCCGAAGACAAACATAAAGAGCGGATCGAGAAGAATATTTGCCCCGGCTCCGATGACCACGGTCAGCATACCCATTTCAGAATAGCCCTGCGCATTGATGAAAGGATTCATTCCCGTAGCCGTCATTGAGAAAAAAGTTCCGATGAGATAAATTCTCAAATACGGAAGCGCAAATGTGAGAGCATTTCCGGATGCACCGAAAAGAATCAGAAGCGGACGCGCAATGATTTCTCCGACCACAGTAAGAAGGACAGCCGATATTGTCAAAAGAAAAAAAGAAGTATTCTGCACTTTCTCCGCATACTTTTTATCACCGCGTCCTCTTGCCATGGAAAAAAGCGGAGTACCTCCGGATCCGTACATATTTGTGAAGGCTGTAATCAAAATAATCACAGGAAAGCAGAGTCCGACACCTCCAAGTGCTGCCGTTCCGACCCTCGGGAGCCGGGCAATATAAATTCTATCCACAATGTTATACAAAAGATTCAAGATTTGCGCCACAAGCATGGGAAGTGCCGCTGCCAAAATATTGCGGAATGTGTGATCATTTGAAAAGTCTATCTGTTTCATGAGCTGCCTCTACAATGTTTTTCTATTCTATATAGTATAGCAACCCGAATCGGATGCACAAAGCATTCTTTACATTTCCTTCAGGACCAATTATAATAAAGCGCAGTCAATTCATATAATTACTACCATTTAGATAGGAAATTCGGCAGAGGAGGAAACACATGGGTATTTTCAGGGTGACAGAAAGTTCTCCTGTATGGCAAATAGCAGGCGTGCATTTTGTCAGAGCGTCAGCAGTACTGAAGCCGCTTGGAGCCAAACTTGAAGGTGAATTTTCAGAAGACACACCGGAATCGGAATACATCCTTGTCACAACAGATGATGATTTTCCGGCTTCTACCTGTCGTCTTCACATCTTATCTGAGGACACAGCAAAAATCGAACGGGTGGCAACCCATCCTGATTGTCAGCATAAGCACTTCGGTTCGAAGGCAATCAGGGCGGCTGAGCAGTGGCTGAGCGAAAGAGGCATCCGGAAAGTATTCATCAACTCCAGAACCGCCGTTGTGCACTTCTATGAAACACTCGGCTATAAACCGGACTACTCTAAGGTCACCGGAAGCGGCACCTTTCAATGCGTTCTGACGGAAAAAGATCTTTCATAAGGATGAAAGGAAAAGACAAATGTCTAAGATAGATTTTGATTATGAAATTGTAAACGGAAGAAAAATCCGCGTGCGTCCCCTTGAGACCGTCACGGAAATTGATGAAAACGGATATTTCAGAAGACAGGGCAATCACTTCACCCAGAAATTCGGAGATGGTCCTGATGATCTGAAGGCGGAACCCGGCAGATATCGTCTCATCTGGGCAAAACTGTGCCATTGGTCAAACCGTGCGGCCATTGTCCGGGAACTGGAAGGACTGGAAGATGTCATTTCCGCAAACCTCGTGGAGCATGGCGTTCACCAGAAAAATCTCGGATGGGAGTATGTCTATAACGAGGGCAATATTGATCCGATTCTCGGAGATCAGTTCTTAAGTGAAGCCTATTACAGAGCAGATGACGACTACACGGGGCGCACAACCGTGCCGGCTCTCATCGATGTGAAGGAAAAGAAGGTCGTCAACAACGACTATAACTGGCTCACCAACTACTTCGAGGTCAATTTCCGTCCGTATCATAAGAAAGATGCTCCGGAACTTTATCCGGTGGAACTGCGTGATGAGATCAACAAAATGAACCTCTGGCTCTTTGATAATATCAATAACGCCGTATACCGCTGCGCATTTACACAGAGTAAAGAGGGATACTGGCAGGCATACCAGACCTTCTACGGTGCGATGGACGTTCTCGAAAGACGTCTTTCAAAGAACAGATTTCTTTTTGGGGACTATGTGACTGATTCCGATATTCGTCTCTATGTGACCCTCGCAAGGCTCGATAACCGCTATACATTCCAGCTGGGGCACACAAAGAAGCGTCTTGTTGATTACCCGAATCTCTGGGGATATGCAAGGGAGCTCTGGCAGATTCCGGCATTTCGTCACAATACCTATTTTCTTGATTTTGCCAATCCGGAACTCGATGATCACGGAAAATACAGAGAATCCGCAAATTACAGATTTTTAAAGCAGATCGACTTTGAAAAGCTCTGGGGAGAGAAGACCGACCGTGCAAAACTTTCCAGGGATCCGGAGCACAAGCTGAAGCCCGAAACAGATGGAGGAACAGCGCGGACTGATGCCGGTTTCCTTACCACGGAAAAAGAGCAGGAGGCCGATCTCACATATAAAAGGATTACTTCTATTCCGGAAACAAAGGATCTGGCTGATCCGGTTCCGGTGGTGAAAAAACCGGAAGATATTCCGAAGGAACCTGATACCCGCAGCGAACATCTCAGCGCCATTCTTGAAGCCGTAGAAAAAATTCCGGAGAAGCCGGATCTTGAACCGGAAAATCTGAAAGAGGAATTAAGAGCTGTCAGAGACTATATCAAGGCAAATGTAACTGATGCCATCACAACAGCCCTTACTACCGTTGATTTCACGGAATTTCAAAAGGCTTACAACAGCATCTTTGCTGCCTTTGATCATTTTGATGAAGTTTTGAAATCCAGAAGATTTCTTCTCGGAAATTTTGTAACCGTAGCTGACCTTGAACTTTTTGTCTCCCTTGCCCGCTTCGATTACGGATATTCCAGAAATATCGGGCCCTGCAAGAGTCGTCTTGTGGACTATCCGAACCTTTGGGCATATGCAAGAGATCTCTATCAGATTCCGGCTGTCTACCGCAATACGGACCTCAGGAGCTATGTGGCTGCCTTCAGTGAGGCAGAGGAGGGCTCTAACTATTTCTCCAATACCTATTATGACCTTGTGCTTCCACAGACAAATCTCGATCAGGTTTGGAAGGCCGAGACGGGCCGTGCCGCTTTAAGCGAAGATCCGACCCACGAGTTTTATCTGACCGAGAACCACAGATTTGACCGTTAAGAGGCGGCTGAGATCCGTCTATTCAGAACATTCACTTATAAAAAACTTTATGTGTTGATAAAACATTTTACAGGGAAGCAAAAGAGCCGGGGAACAGATCCCGGCTCTTTTGCTTCCCCTCCTCATACACAGGAAACCACCGGATCCTTTTTCTTAATGAAACGGAAAAAGTTGTGTGATTTCTTGTAGAACAAATAAATTCACGTTATACTATAGCAATCGCAAAATGGAGTCATTTTTATCTTACTGAGTTTGCCGGAAGAGATTTTTTACCTGCTTCCACATATATGGCATATCTTTTTACAGAGGTGTATACGTGCTTCAAATCAGAAATATCAGCAAGCAATATAAAACAGGGGCTTTCACGCAGCAGGCTCTTAAAAACGTCAGTCTGAATCTTCGTGACAATGAATTTGTCGCCATCCTGGGCCCCAGCGGCTCCGGAAAGACCACTCTTTTAAATATCATTGGCGGCCTCGACCGCTATGACAGCGGAGATCTCATCATCAACGGAGTTTCCACAAAAAAATATAAAGACAGAGACTGGGATTCTTATCGCAATCATACCATCGGATTTGTCTTTCAGAGTTATAACCTGATCATGCATCAAACCGTTCTCGCCAATGTGGAACTCGCGCTGACCATCTCGGGAATTTCCGGTGCGGAAAGAAGAGAGCGTGCGGAAGAAGCGCTGCGAAAGGTCGGCCTTGGGGCGCAGATGCATAAAAAGCCGAATGAAATGTCAGGCGGTCAGATGCAGCGTGTTGCGATTGCAAGAGCTCTCGTCAATAATCCGGACATCGTTCTGGCCGACGAACCGACCGGCGCCCTTGATTCCGATACAAGTGTTCAGATCATGAATCTTCTGAAGGAAGTGGCCGAAGACAGGCTCGTCGTAATGGTCACTCACAATCCTGAACTGGCGAAACAGTATGCCACAAGAATCGTCACCATCAGGGACGGAAAGCTGGAATCCGATACCGATCCGTATCTGGTGACCGAAGAAGAAAAAGAACCGGTTCATAAGCGCCTGGGCAAAGCCTCCATGTCTTTTTTGACGGCTCTGCAGCTCAGCTTCAATAACCTCAAAACAAAAAAGGCACGAACATTGCTTGTTGCGTTTGCGGGTTCTATCGGAATTATAGGAATTGCCCTGATCCTGTCTTTAAGTCACGGGGTCAATCGGTATATCAACGATGAAGAGGCCGCCACACTGTCACAATATCCGCTTCAGATTGAAAAAACAGGTTATGACCTGAGTTCCTTTATGAACGGTCAGAATTCCGGTAACGGAACTTTCGGATCCGATGCAGGCAGCCCAGATGAAACCGGTTCAAAGAAGTCCGGTAAGTCATCCCAAAAAAATGATACCGTTCAGGTCCAGGAAATGGCATCGAATCTTTTTACAAAGATGAGCAACAATGACCTGAAATCTCTGAAGGCATTTCTTGACAGCTCAAAAAGCGGTATCAAGCCCTATGTCAATTCCGTGGAGTATAACTATGATGTCACTCCTCAGATTTATCTTTTAAGGACTGACAATGCATCCACACAGATGGAAAGCGGCAAGGACTATGTCCAGGTAAGTCCGAATCATGTATTTACGGATATTCTTTCCGATCTCGGGCAGAGCCAGATGAACACAATCGTAAACAATGCCCTGAGCAGCGACCTTTTTTCCGCCCTTCCGGAAGATTCCTCCCTGTATGAGGGAAAGTATACCCTGAAGGCCGGCCACTGGCCGAAGAATGATCACGAACTTGTGCTTGTACTGTCCGGCGAGGGCAAAGTCAGCGATCTTTTGCTCTACGCAATGGGAATGAAAAATGAGGATGGTCTGACTTCAATGATGAAAGGATACGTGGAAGAACTGAAGAGTCAGTCATCGATATCCGCCAATTCATCTGAAAGTGCATCGTCGAACAGTGCAGCGTCTGAAAACGAAGCTTCTGACGATCAGAAAAAATATACCTACAGTGATTTTCTCGGCCGGACCTTCCGGCTGGTTCAGAATTCCGCCTTTTATTCCTATGATTCCGAATATGGCATCTGGACCGACAAGTCGGATAATCAGGCATTTACAAAAGATCTGGTTCAAAATGGAGAGAAGCTCAAAATTGCCGGAATCGTTCAGCCGAAATCATCCGAACCCGGGACATCCATGTTAAACGAAGGCCTCTGCTATCCGCAAAGTCTCGTCACGGGGATCATGAAGAAAGCCTCAAAAGCCGACATTGTAAAGGCCCAGCTGAAAGATCCGGACAAAAATGTTCTGACAGGAAAAAGTTTCTCGGATACGTCTGACAGCGATCAGCTGGATCTGAGTAAGCTCTTTACGGTTGATACAGATGCGCTTCAGAAGGCATTCCAGGTCGATCCTTCCGATCTTAGTTCCCTCAGTTCCAATGACTTATCTTCCCTTATGGGCGGATCCTCCGGCGACAGTCATATGGCCTCCATTGACGAGGCTTTAAAGGATATGGATCCGAAGAGCCTTGGAATTGATCCTTCAAGCATGAATCTTCAGGATCTCGGAAATCTCATAGATCCAAATGAACTTGCCAAAAGTCTGCCGTCCCTGGATAGTCTGGATCTGAAAACCATTCTTTCGGGGGTGAAGATCACAGCCACTCAGGATCAGTTGAAGGAGCTTCTGCAGAAGATTCTGTCCGGATATCTCGCATATTCCTCACAGGATCCTTCCACAGACTATGCAAGACTTGCAGATGCCGTAAAAGATTACATGTCAGGTGATGCCGCACGGGACATTCTGATCAACGAGACAAAGAATCTGATATACAAAAAAGCCTCTGCGGCTTTTGATTTAACGGACATAAAAACGGTTCTAGAAAAGGCAATGGAAGGATATCAGAGCTATGTCATGGAAAATGATCTGGATCCGAATGCATTCCGGGAAAATCTGCAAAAATATCTCTCTGAAGAAGATACACAGCAGTATTTGCAAAATGCGCAGAAAGTCATTACCGATAAGCTGCAGGAGCTGAAAGTAACGGAGGACGATGTGCAGACAATCGCAGCAGCCCTGTTAAACGGCTATCAAAGCTATGCGAAGGACCAGAATCTTCCTGATCCTTCCAGCTTTACATCCTCACTCAGTGCTTATCTCAAAAGCGGAGATGTGCAGCAGATACTCGGGGCAGCGGCTGCTTCAATGATTAATACAGATGAACTGCAGAAAAGCGTTGCATCCGCCTTTCAAACTGCCATGCAGTCAGTCACAGCAAGTGTCGGCACTCAGATCTCGGCCGCCATGCAGAAGATTATGGAACAGGCGATGACACAGATTTCCTCGCAGCTGCAAAAGGGCATGTCTTCCGCTATACAGAATATCATGCAAAACGTGATGACACAGATGCAGGATAAGATGAAAGACATGTTCCACATCGACCCTTCCGTTTTCGCAAATGCAATTCAGATGAATTTAAGTCCTGATGAAATGCAGGAACTTCTGACTTCACTTTTATCGGGAGGAAATACGGCATCCTATGACAAGAATCTTGCTTCCTTCGGATATGCGGACCCGGATTCTCCCTCCGAGGTCAGCATCTACGCCAAAAACTTTGATGCCAAAAATCATGTGTCGGATATCTTAAAGAAATATAATGACCGGATGAAGAAAAGCGGGCAGGAAGAGAAGGTGATTACCTACACGGATCTTGTGGCCTCGATGATGTCTTCCGTCACCAACATCATCAACACCATCACCTATGTCCTGATTGCTTTTGTCGCCATCTCGCTTGTTGTCTCTTCCATTATGATCGGTGTCATCACGTACATCAGCGTACTGGAACGGAGAAAGGAGATCGGAATACTCAGAGCAATCGGAGCTTCCAAGCTCAACATTGCCCAGGTTTTCAATGCGGAAACCTTTATTACCGGTTTCCTGGCCGGGCTCATCGGAATCGGTGTCACTGTTGCCCTGATAC
>CAYYEB010000060.1:0-1833 GCA_964470725.1 uncultured Lachnospiraceae bacterium
TATTCATCTTCCAACAGGAGTCCACAACATGAAGAAGCGTCGCGCCTTCAGTTATCTGATTCTTTTTTTATGTACAAACCTGATATTTACGTTGCTGTATCGCCGCTTTCTGTTCGGAGACGGAGTCTATATGTATCTGGATTCCGGCTCCGATTCCATGTCCTCAAGTTATCCGATCATTGTTCTTCTGGGGCGTCTCTTTCGAAGCGGAGATTTTTCATCCTATAATCTGACCTTCGGTCTCGGAAATGATATCACTTCCACGTTTCTTCAGTATCTGAATCCGGTAAAATTTCTCCTTTTGTTTTTCAATGAAAATACACTCCCCATCGGCATTATGATCATGGTTGCGATTGTCACAAATCTGACGTCGCTTTTTGCGTGGCTCTATTTTCGTCTGCTTCTGAAAAGAGACGATGCGGCTTTTTTTCCGGCACTTATGTGGACATTTTCCGGCTATATTGTCCTGTGGAGTCAGAATCTGAGTTTCGGCTGCGCCATGATGATGGTAACCGCTACAATGCTCCTTCTGGAACATTTTATTGAAACCCCAAAGAAGACCTGGTGGCTTGCTCTCACCGGAGAAATCGCTCTTTTCCTTGTAACCAATTATTATTTTCTGTATATCACCGCGGTTTTTGCTGTCCTCTATATGATTTTACGAGGGATTCTCACAAGGACCGGCTGGAAAGATTTCTTTCGTACGTTTGCTCTTACCTTTCTTTCCGTCATCGCTTCTTTCTGTCTTTCAATGATCGCGATTGTCCCGATCATTCAGAACTTTTCCGGATCCTCCCGCACCGGCAGCGTCTCCTCGGGCAGCAGCCTCCGCCTTTCCCTCGGTGACCATCTGGATGCAAAGCGCGCCCTGACAATTCTCGGGCGTCTCTTTTCTCCGAATACCTGGGGAATTGCAGACTCCTATTCAGGTTCCGTTAATTACTATGAGGCAGCTCTTATTTCCACCAGCATTCTGGCTTTTTTTGCCGTGATTTATCTGATTCTGAGGAAGAGCTCGCGCTTAAAGGCGCTTCTTATTACAGCTGTCTGCGTCCTCATGCTTGCAGTGCCGTTTACCGGTCAGATTATGAATCTTAATGTTCTAAGCTATCGGTATTCCTTTGTCATTGCCTTTGCGGAATGTATTGCCGCCGGTTTTTTCATGAAGTCTCTTCTAGAAGACCCGGATCGCAAGGCACTTGATGTCTCTTCGATACTGACAATTCTTCTTACTGCAATCGTTCTTCTGGGAAGCAGAATATCCGCTCGCTCCATCGGTCTTGCGGAAGAGTCACGGACGGTAAAACTTGTTCTTTTGACTTCCTTTGCGTGGTTTCTTTTTTTCATGCTCTGCGTCATCATCCTGCGTCCGAATTTTATGCGGACCGGAAAGTTTCATCGGATTTTTTTGCCGCTCTGTCTTCTGCTTCTTTCAGGAGAGCTGATTCTTATGAATAATGACAGTCTCTACCTTCGCAGCTATGTGACAAAGGACATGTTTCAGAATTCCATGTATCATAACGGAGTAAAGGATGCTGTCCATGAAGTAAAAGAAAAAGATTCCTCGCTCTTCCGCTCTGTTGCGGACGCCTCCTTTAATTTCGCAAACCAGGGCGCAGTGGACGCCTATTCTTCCACCACCGGGTATTTCAATACCACGCCGGCTTCTCTGCAAAGTTACAGCCTGGATAACGGTATGTTCCAGTTTTCCTCCAGCTATTTTCTTTCGGATGTCCAGCAATATCCGGAATTCACGCTTCTTTCCGGAAAATATCTCCTGAAAGACCGGTCGAATCCGCTCGATATGATGCTTGAGCCCTCTCTTTTTGAAAA
>CAYYEB010000060.1:1933-6165 GCA_964470725.1 uncultured Lachnospiraceae bacterium
TACATCCGCAGATACAATCACGACGATGACTCCCTCCGGCAAAGATCCCTGGGTTGTCTATCATTTTGACACTTCCGCAGATACGGAACATACGGTGCATTTTCTATATTTAAAACTCAAAGACCTTCCGACTGACGGAAGTAAACTGACAATACCGGTGTATTATCTTTCCAAGGATCATCCGGTGGCGGACAAGGTATTTTCAAACATTTATTATATGAGTGCAGATTATCCGGAGCTCTGCATCATGCTTCCGGATGGAACAGATGGTATCCGGCTCGGCGTTCCGGATGATCAGCCACAGGTCACATTCCGGAATGTGCAGGTTCTGACTACCGATTCTCTTTCTTCGGCATTTTCGACACTCAAAAATGACTCGAAATCGGTCCGGAACAGTTCTTATAATGAAAGAACGGATACTTATAGGGCCGAGATCGATGCAGATCAGAGTTCCATGCTGTGTGTTCCGCTTTTTATCACGAGGAACTGGTCAGCAACGGTCAACGGATCACCGGTTCGTATTCACAATATTAACGGAGGCCTCATCGGTATTCCGGTCAAGCAGGGGACAAACCGTGTTATGCTTCACTATGCGGTGCCGCATATGAAACTCGGCGTGGGAATATCCGCCGCCAGTCTGATCGTGTATATCGCTGCATGGTGTTATGTGCTTCAGCGTAATCGTAAAAAAAGCAAAAGACAGAACAAAGTAATGCAGCTTTGCTCGCCGGAAAGGCATATCTCCCGACAGTCAATTATTAGTGAAGTTCTTCTTCGTTTTAACTCAGAAGAACAACTGGTTTTCTAAGCTCACAAAATTGTTCGCTAAGAAAACCATGTTTCGTATTTCCGACAACAGTTTTTATAACAGGTCATCATTATTATGTCTATGAAGAAAATGATTATTACAGGTGCCACTTCCATGATCGGAAGCGCGATCATCAGAAGCTGTCTCACCTCAAATTCTATTTCGAAAATTTATGCCGTTGTCCGTCCCGGTTCAAAGAAGCTCGATCATCTTCCATCGGACAGCCGGATTCAGGTTGTGGAATGTTCTGTAGATGATCTCCATACCCTGCCCCATAAGATTCAGGATACCGCAGATGTGTTTTATCACATCGCATGGGGGCTCACGGGAAAAGGGAGAAATCAGGATATTTCAGCTCAGGCAAAAAATATCACTTATACCATTGACGCAGTTCGTGCCGCATCCGCCCTTGGCTGTAAGAAATTTATCGGTGCCGGCTCCCAGGCCGAGTACGGAAATACGCATCTTCCCGTCATTCATCCGGATACCCCGGTTGATCCCACGCAGCCCTACGGCATTGCCAAGTACGCTGCCGGAAAGCTAGGCCTTGCCGAAGCTTTTCAGCTCGGCCTTGATTTTATCTGGGTTCGGATCTTCAGTGTCTTCGGTCCCTATGAAAAACCGACAACCATGATTTCTTCCTCTCTTTCCAAAATGCTTCGCGGGGAATCTCCTGCATTTACGGAAGCGTCTCAGCTCTGGGATTTTCTCTATGCGGATGACGCCGGAGAAGCCTTCTTTCAAATCGGTGAAAAGGTTTCGGGAAATCATGTATACTGTCTTGGAAGCGGCGAAGGCAGACCTCTCCGCTCCTACATTCTTGCCATGCGGGATATTGTGTCTCCGGGCCTTCCGGTGAGATTCGGAGAAATCCCCTACGGCCCGAGCGGGCCTTTGAGCATCTGCGCGGACATTCAAAGTTTAAGTCAGGATACCGGCTGGAGGCCGAAGACCTCTTTTGAGGATGGAATACGGAAGCTGCTCAATGATCCGTTTTAAGTAATCGGCGGAATTCTCTTTACGAGGTCAAAAGCTTCACAGATTTTTACTTAAGATGAGGAAATCTTATATGGTTGAAAGAACTATTGCATCGCAAAACATCAGTGACACAAATGAGAAAACATGTATGAATGCCGCGGCGCTTGTATGTGCGGCAGCTTTCATACTGCTCATTTTCAAAAAAGCCGCAATCTCTCCGCTCAATCAAACGGGAATGATTCACGGTCTTAATTATAATATCGTTGTTTACGCCATTTCCGTCCTCGGAGCCTTTGCTGTCTACCTGATTGCCGCTTGTCTTGAGCATCTCTTCTTCCGCATTGCACATGCTCATCATGCAGAAAAGGCAGCTTCCCGCATAGCTTCCGTTTTTTCCTGGATCACGGCGGTTCTTTTTCTTGCCTATATCTACAGGGTCTACGCGGATGAACCCAATAATTTCCCTGACAGTCCTGTTACTGATTCGCTGCGTCAGAAGATCAGTCACCCGCTTTACTTTGCAATCATCTGCATTACGGCTCTCCTTTTCTTTCTCATTGCGCGGCATGCGTCAAGACTGCATACTGTCGTACTGCGCTGGATCATGATTCTTGCCGGGGCCTTTTTCACGGCATTTCTTCTCTGGTGCCCGAATCCATACTATGACCAGGGCGGGACAATGCTCCATATTCATGCCTATACCAATTCCATTGCCAATGTGACATCCCTGGTCCCGTTCAGCCGGCTCAATATGAGTATCTACGGTCACTATGCGCTGCTTTATCTGCCTTTTGTGAAGCTTTTCGGCAGCGGTTATACGGCTGTGGCACTCAGCATCTCCCTTTTCGGCTTCCTTACATTTCTTTTTGCCGGATATGCAGCGTACAAGACGATACGAAATGACGTTCTCTTTTTTCTGACGGAACTTGCCCTTATCGGAACCGTTTCCATCATGAACCGGCGGGGACAATACTACCAGACCAATCCGCACCGTCTTCTGACGACTTCGTTCTGTCTGGCCTATATCGTATGGAAAGAATTTCATATAAAAAATGACAATGCACTCCGAATCCGTCTTCTGGAAGTCGTCATCGGGATTCTCGCTGTAACCTGGAATCTGGAGACGGGCCTTTTCGGAGTCTGCACGATTGCGCTTGCAAGGATTCTGAAACAGCTTTCCGATCACTGCTTTCTTTCCGGTGCCTTCTGGAAAGAAGTTCTGTGGATGTTTGCGGATCTCATTCTCAGCTTTTTCGGTGCGTGGGTCCTTGTCGGTGTCTACAACTGTCTGGTCGGCGGAAGTTTCACTTCCATCCGGACCTTCATCTATCCGTTTTTATCAGGCAATTACAATGTCAATCACCTGCGGCTGCCTCTTCGGGGATGGACAGCGCTTTCGACCCTTGAAATCATTCTCTTTTCCCTTACTGCCTTCACCTGTATTGCATTTGCATGGAAGAAGCAGATCGGCAATCGGAGAATTCTCATGCAGACCGCCTTCGCTGCGTCCGTCTCAGGGCTTATGAATCTGCTCTATTTTATGAACCGAACTGCCTATGGAAATATTCAGATCAGTCATATTCAGCTCGTCATCCTTGCCGGAATCGCAGCAGACCATGCCGTCAGCACAGACTTTTCTCTCATTTCAAAAAAGAAAGCGAAACCGCAAAAGGAAAAGACTCCAGAAACCGGTCTTTTTGCATACCTGATTTCAGGAGTCATTTATATCGGCATCTTTTTCCTTGCAGTGGAAGGTGTCCTTGCCATTCCGATTTCCGTAACCCACAGACGCAATGCACATTCCCAGGAGCTTTCCACGGCGGATGTATGGTATGAGCAGATCCGTCAGAACGTTCCGAAGGATACCTTTGCCTATGGCATCGGTATTCCCGAGGCCTACATGTCCCTTCACTGGGATACCGGCTGTCACATGATCGATCTTTCCGACATGAACGCTTATAATAATGCGTATCTGGAAAGCCGGATTGCCAAAGAAAAGGCCGTTCTCACAACGGATGCGGACTTTGCGGCCAAGCATCCGGAGTTTGAAGCGAAGGGATCGTGGACCGCTTACTACTGCACGGCAACTTACTACGTACGAAGATAAGCTTAACTCATATTCCCGTCACCGAAGAAGGATGGAAACGGTGTTCAGGAGTCGAGAAGCAAGAGGCTCTAAGCAAAGTTCGCGTCCGCTAAAAGCCGGCAGCAAATCCGCATAACTCGCCTGAACGAATGTAAAACTTATCTTTTACCTCGCTCAGACAATGTGTCTTTGCTGCCGAACGCGGACGTGAACTTTCCAGAGCCTTAGCGTCTCTCGTATTCACACCGTTTCCATCCTTCTTCGATGACTCGGAAAGTACAATTAAAAGAAACTGTTATTTCTCATTATTCGGTGACCGGAGTGTTGTCATCAAAGTTCAGTCTTTCTTCCTCCACGACC
>CAYYEB010000060.1:6265-9690 GCA_964470725.1 uncultured Lachnospiraceae bacterium
TTATTCGGTGACCGGAGTGTTGTCATCAAAGTTCAGTCTTTCTTCCTCCACGACCAGAGGTCGGTCAAGGACGCGCTGGTTGATGGACTGGACATATTCTCCCAAAAGGCCGATAAAGAAAAGCTGGATGCCGCCGAGGAAGAAGACACCGATTACGATGGGCGCTACTCCTCCCGGGAACCAGTCCCAGTGAATCAGCTTCAGGATAAAGTAGATGATCGCCACAACAAAGCTTCCCAGTCCGATAAAGAAACCGATGAAGGTTGCCAGCCTGAGCAGCACCTTCGAATAAGAGGTAATTCCGGTCATGGCAACATCATAGAGCGTATAGAAGTTGTTTTTGCTCTTGCCTGCTCTCCTCATCGGACGGTCGTAGTAGACGACATCATAGTCAAATCCGAATTCCGCCACCATGCCGCGAAAATACGGCATCGGATCATGCACCTTCCGCACGACATCAACAAATGCCTTATCATACAGTCCCACACCGGTATAGTTCTCAATATGGCCGACATTTGTGATTTTCCGCAGGATCTTATAGTACTGCCGGCGAACGAATGCCATGAAGGCTCCCTCTTCCGTTTTATTTTTGATGCCAAGTACGATTTTATTTCCCTTTTCCCAGGAATGCACAAATTTCGGAATCAGTTCCGGGGGATCCTGGAAGTCCGCATTGAGGCGGATGACCGCATCCCCATATGCCTGTTTGAATCCATGTACAGGGGATCGCATCTGTCCGAAATTGCGGGCATTGAAGATCGCCTTCACATGCTTGTCTCCCTCACAGATTTTTCGAAGTATTTTTCTTGTATCGTCCGTTGAATGATTGTCGATATAAATGATCTCATAACGATAGTTCGGAAGCTGTTCCTGAAAAATCTTCGTGATTGTATCCACCATCGGCTGAATATTGTCCTGTTCGTTATAGCAGGGGATGACAACCGATATCAGTTTCTTTTTTGTATCCATGCTGTTCCTGTCCTTTAAGAAGTTTTTGCCTGATACTCAGCGTTTTTTTTCGTTCTCGGTCAACGGAATTTCCACATTTTCTTCCAGTTCCCTCCGATCCAGGAAAGGAGCCATATCCTCAAGGGGTGCGGAAACCATGGTTCCGTCAGGAAGTTTTCTTGATGCTGCCTTTGGCATTGTCTTCTGCTGCGTAGAGCAATGCACTTCTATAAGCGCCGGAAGAGGAAGCGAAAGTACTTTTTTCATCTCCTCTTCGATCGTTTCATTGCTTGTGAGCGCTCCATGTGAAAAATGGAAGGTTTTTGCAAGATCCTTCGGATCCGGGAATTCCAGATCACCGCTTTCCGGTCCCACACCGATCAGAGGCTTTCCGAAATATGCATTCTGGGTCTGACGGATGGAATGATATCCCCCGTTTTGAATGAGGAAAATGCGAATCGGCAGATGATTCGTTGCAATCGTCTGCATTTCCTGCAGATTCATCATAAGACTCCCCTCACCTGTCACAAGGTTGATCACCGGATCGACTACCTTGCCGGATCGACTCTCATCCTGTGCACTTCTGGCAAGCCCGATGGCCGCAGGAAGATCATATCCCATAGAGGCCGTATCGGAATTGGTATAAAAGCGCTGCCCCTTTTTGATACGAAATGTCTGTGTCCCCGCCACCCGGGATGTACCGCAGCTTCCGATCACCTGTGCTTTCTTGTCAAGAAAATCAGACAATACGTCGTAAAAGCGATAGATATTGGTCTTTCCGTCCGGAAGAGGTGCTTTTTCCTCTTCCGTCACAACAGGATATCTCTTTTTTCGCTCAAGGCATCGCACAAGCCACCCCGAATGCTCATAAAGCGGATGCTCTTTTGTATATCCCTCATTTTTTATGGACCGAATCAGTTTTTGAAGCAGTTCTTTTGCATCACCGACAACCGGAAGGGATACATGCAGGTTCGGTTTCTTCAGTTCTTCGGCATCGAGATCATTCAGGATGGTGTATGCGCCTCTTGCCCATTCCTGATAATCGAATCCCGTCTGCAGGAAACTCTGCCGGCTTCCGATCGAAAGGAACAGATCAGAGCCCGCCATCGCAAAATTGCCGGCTCTGTTTCCGGTCATTCCCGTTCTCCCCACATAGTAGGGATCCTCCTCCGGAACAAGGTCCACGCTTGACATTCCTGTCAAAACAGGCGCTCCCAGCAGATCTTTCAATTCAAGAAATTCCGGCAGCGCATCGGCCGCCCGTACTCCATAGCCTCCAAAGAGAACGGGCCGTTTTGCCTCATGGAGTTTTTGCACAATTCTTTGAATTGTCTCCTCCGAAATCGGGGCAGGTACCTCTTCAGGATTTTCTGCCGGATCATAACCTCTCAGATCATCGGGCTCGATATCCGCCGCCTGCACATCGAGCGGTACATCGATCCAGACCGGTCCCCGGCGTCCCGACATCATAAGGTACAGAGCCTTTTCCACACAGTAGCGGACATCTTCCTTTCGCTCTATCATCACCGCATACTTTGTCATCGGAGAAGCGCTTTTGACGACATCATATTCCTGAATTCCGGTAGAGCGAAGCTTCAGCCCCATTCCGCGAACAGTTGTTTCAAACCGTGCCTGACCGGAAATCACCAGCATTGGAATAGACTCCATCCATGCACACAAGACTCCTGTCAGAGTATTGACCGCTCCCGGTCCTGTCGTTACCAAAGCCGCAGCCGGACGGTTATTCCTTCTTGCATAGGCTTCGGCTGCCATCGCCGAGGCCTGTTCATTGTGATTAAATGTACACTTCAAATCCGGATCGTGGCCGAAACTGTCATCCAGATGCATCGCACCGCCGCCGGTGACCATGAACACATCATGAATGCCGGCCCCGCGGACCTTTCGTGCAATATAATCCGATACTTTCAAAGTTTTCTCCTCAACTCTATACAAGGACTCAGCTTAAGATCAATTCAGGTATGCCGCACACTTCTGCTCGCACACCATTGTCTTCCCTGACTGCTGAATCGGAACGCTGTCAATATATTCCATCGTAAATTCCGCATCGTCACCGAGATACTTCCGGTAGGATGCCTTTACGTCTTCTTCATCCACCTGCGCTCCTTCTTCCGGATTTAACTGCAGAGTATACTCTTTCAGTCCTGTCTGAATACAGCGGGCCTGCCGCAGCACTCCCTCAAAGTTCAGAAGATTGTTCATGAAGACATGAATGGAAAGCGGCTCTCCCTTTGTATTGTAGATAAGGCTCCCGCGTCTGCCGTAGATTTCCGTAAATTCCGCATGCTGTCTTCCCTCCTCATCGGTCCAGCTATGCATGCGGCCGGTATCTCCGGTATCATAGCGAATCATCGGAAATGCCCTGTTATAATAATCCGTCACCACAATTCTTCCGAGTTCACCGTCTGCGCATGGTTCATCGGAATCCATTTTCAATATTTCCACATAATAGCTGTAAA
>CAYYEB010000061.1:0-9673 GCA_964470725.1 uncultured Lachnospiraceae bacterium
GGAAGTCCAAAAAAAGAAGAGATCAGTCTTGCCGTAACGATTGCCGGTGTGAAGTTTCAAAACCCGGTCTTTACCTGTTCCGGAACCTTTGGAATGGGGCAGGAATATGCCGAATATGTGGATCTTTCACGCCTTGGGGCTGTGACAGCCAAGGGAATTGCTGACGTGCCATGGGAGGGAAATCCGGCGCCGCGCATCTGGGAGACACCCTCCGGAATGCTAAACTGTATCGGACTTCAGGGACCGGGGGTTGAGGAATTCTGCCAAAGGGATCTGCCATTCTTAAGAAAAGCAGGCTGCGGAGTGATCGTCAATGTCTGCGGTCATACGGAAGATGAATACCTTCGGGTAGTGGACCGTCTGGCCGATGAGGACGGGATCGATCTTCTTGAGATCAACATCTCCTGTCCGAATGTCAAAAACGGAGGACTCTCTTTCGGTACGGATCCGAAACAGGTGGAAAAAATTACGGCTGCATGTAAAAAACATGCAAAACAGCCGGTTATGATGAAGCTGACACCGAATGTAACCGATATTCGCGTCATCGCGAAGGCCGCAGAGGCCGGAGGAGCGGATGCGGTATCACTGATCAATACCCTTACCGGCATGGCAATTGATGTGGAACGACAGACCTTCCGGCTTTCCAACAGAACCGGAGGCCTTTCCGGACCGGCCATTCGGCCGATTGCACTTCGTATGGTCTATGAAGTGGCACATGCAGTGTCGATACCGGTGGTCGGCATGGGCGGAATTGAAAGCGCAGAAGATGCGGTTTCTTTCCTTCTGGCAGGGGCACGGGCCGTATCCGTCGGAACCGCCAACTTCTACCAACCGGATGTGACCTTGAAAATCATCGACGGTATTCGGGACTACCTCGAGCGGCATGACTATACAGATGTGAACCAAATTATAGGGCTACTATGAATTTCTACATCTTACAGAAAAAATGAAGAATCCGGCATTTTATTTGAGATAATTTGCCACATAGTAAGCGAGCCGGGAAAATTATCCCCCGGACGCGAATCCAAAGCAATTTTGAGCGCCGGGGATATAGTTTCCCGACAAACGAGCTCAGAGCAATACATGATAGAAATCGGAGGACAGACATGGAAGCGTACAAGGAAGATTTTATTCATTTTATGGTAGACTGCGGAGTACTGACATTCGGAAGCTTCGTGACAAAAAGCGGCCGTCATACACCGTTTTTTGTAAATACGGGCAATTACCAGACAGGATCCCAGCTTCGTGAACTGGGAAAATACTATGCCAGAGCAATTCATGACAATTTCGGCCTTGACTTTGATGTTCTGTTCGGACCGGCCTACAAGGGAATTCCTCTTTCCGTGGCGACAGTCATGGAAATCAGCCGTCTCTACGACAGGGATATCCGTTACTGCTCCAACCGTAAGGAAGTAAAGGACCATGGGGATAAGGGAATTCTTCTCGGCACAAAACTCAAAGACGGAGATCGCGTCGTTCTGATCGAAGACGTCACGACGGCAGGGACATCCATGAAGGAGACACTTCCGATCATCCGGGCACAGGGGAATGTGACACCCCTGGGACTTGTGGTATCAGTGGATCGCTGCGAGCGCGGTCAGGGTGAGAAGAGTGCTCTCACGGAGATCTCCGAAACGTATGGGATCAAAACCTGTGCAATTGTGACGATGAGGGAAGTCATTGAATGTCTCTATAATAAGGAATATAATGGCAGAGTCGTGATTGATGACGACATGAAGAAGGCGATTGACAGTTATTATGAGGAGTATGGGGTGCAGTGACAGGACCGTTCGAAGATCGAGAAGGGTGAAAAAGATCCGAAAAGCCGGACTTGTTGTTTTTATTATGTACCTGTGCAGCCTGACATATTTTTTATTTTTTGCGGACTGGTATGATCATGCACCGGGTGCACACTGGGAGTATCATTATAATTTTATTCCGTTTCAGGAAATAATACGGTTCTGTAAATATGGGCATTGCCTGACCCCGATGAGTATTTTCCTGAATCTGTTCGGAAATATTATCGGATTTCTGCCGTTCGGCTTCTTTCTTCCGGTCATTTCCAGAAAGAACAGGAAAATGAAGAGAGTTGTCCTGACCGGAGCAGCTTCTTCTGCCTGCATAGAGCTGATTCAGCTGGTAACAAAGACGGGTGTGTGCGATGTGGATGATATCATTTTAAATACCCTGGGGACTTTTCTGGGGTATCTGCTTTTTCTGCTTGCGGATGAGATCAGAAAGAAAATGCCTCATGAGGTCAATTACAGAAATCAGATGAAAAAAGAACGGGAGTATCAGGGAAATGGCGGATAAACGCAGATATCGTTTTACAAAAAAAGAGCAGTCGAAGGACGGAATCTTTTCGCTTCAGATGGCAGTTCTTTCGTTTCTGCTTCTTGTGGCGGATGTGATTTTTTCGTTTGCCAGGGGCGGAAAAGCCGGATATCTTGCGGGAGTGATCGGACTGGTTGCACTTCTTTTTTCGATTTACGGGTTCTATGTCGGAATGAAGTCTTTTTCGGATATAAAGAAAGCATCAACACTCTTTCCGGTCATCGGATCGATTTCAAGCGGCGTCATGGTGGTGGTATGGATCACCCTGTTTTTAAGCGGAATCGCATAAGGCGGAGGATGAAGTATGGATGAACGTCTGAAAAAGCAAATGCAATTTCTTCTGGAAATTGATAAGATGAAGGAGATTACGCGTCAGACATATCTTGCGGACGGTTCCCGTAAGGAAAATGACGCGGAGCACAGTTTTCATCTTGCGATTATGGCATACCTGCTGGCCGAATATGCCAATGAGCCGATCGATAAAGAAAAAACAATGATGATGTGTCTGGTACATGATCTGGTGGAGATTTATGCGGGAGATACGTACGCCTATGATACGAAGGGATATGAATCGAAGGCTTCCCGTGAGCAGGCGGCAGCGGAAAAACTGTACGGACTCCTTCCGGATGATCAGGGAACGGAGCTTAAGAAACTTTGGGAAGAGTTTGAAGCAGCGGAGACTCCTGAAGCACGTTTCGCTAATGTACTGGACCGGATTCAGCCTGTAATGCTTACGGATGCGGCAAATGGAAAGTCCTGGAAGGAACATGGCGTGCAGAAGTCCTGGATCGTCGGAAGAAATAAGAACCTGGCAAAAGGATCCAGGAAACTGGCGGCTTACTGTATGGAATTGATAGATAAGAATGTCGAAAATGGAAATATCGGAAATGATGGAACTGAATGAACGGATTGCTTCTGCCCGGGAACGAATTGAAGAGACACTGAATGAGCGGACGGTTCCGTCTCCATATCGGGAATACTTTACTTTTGTGGGGAAGTTCCTTCTGTCTGTAAAAAAAGATGCTCCGAACGGAAAACTTTACGAAGATATTCTGCCTGATCACTATGACCGGTCCTATGCAAATCCGGAGTATGCGGCAAAGGCACTGGGCGAAGATATGGGCCCGGTTCTTTCTTCTGTCTATGCGGAACTTCGTTCGATCATTCCGGCCGTATTTGAAGATCAGCTGGAGGATCAGGCTGCTCTGTATGAGCTCTATCTGGAATTATATTTTGAATTTGAAAATGAAGAGATTCCGTCCGAAAAGACCGTTCGTGAAATCTTCGGATCTTATCTGCGGGATTACACCGGAAAATATGTTGCTGACAGAATCCGCTCTCAGGTAGATCCGGAAGATTCCTTTGCGGCGGATATCATCCGTTCTGCAGATTTTTCGGGAACGGAATATCTGTACCGTTTCGGAGAATATGTCTCTGAAGATACGCTGAAGACAGCAAAGTTCATCAATCAGCTTCCGGAAGCTACAATCCGGCGCATGGCTGATACATTTACCGAGGGATACCGCCTCGGCTTTGTTCATGCGCGTAAAAGTCTCAAAAAGAAGAAAACCGTTCAGGTTGTGTACGAGCTTGGCTTCGAGCGCATGATCCGGGCGGCTTTTTTGAATTTTGAGAAGATGGGTCTTCAGCCCACACTGGTACGGGCACCGTCCCACCTTGTGACCTGGACGGCTAACAGACATAACGGCTATACAGGTGCCATACCGAATCCCCAGTTTGATTATGATCACAGGCAGGACCTGGCGATTATCATGGACGAGGATTTCACAAAGGAACGGAAAAGGTGCACACAGGAAGCCTATGAAAAATATAAGACCGGGGCATCGGAACATGCAGGACCTGCGGTTCTGGAGACATTCGGCAATCCTGCGTTTGTTCCCGAAACACATCCGCATGCGCTGAAGTACACTTCCTATCAGATGAAGCTCTGGCTTTCGATGAAAAACGATCTGCTTTCGATCACCAAACGCTACATTCCGGAAAAGGAGCGCAGCTTTACAATCATAGATTTTCCTGTACCGGCAATCGGAAAAGAGTTTGAAAATATTTTCCGGGATACGATTGAAGTCAATACTTTAAGCTCGGAGCGCTACAGCCGGATTCAGCAGCATCTGATTGATGCGCTGGATCAGGGAAAAGAAGTGCATGTGCTGGGCAGGGGAGATAATCAGACGGATCTGACCGTTGCACTTCATCCGCTTGCGGATCCTTCAAAGGAGACCATCTTTGAAAACTGCGTGGCGGATGTGAATATTCCGGTGGGGGAAGTTTTTACGTCTCCGCGTCTTCAGGGGACGAACGGACTGCTGCATGTCGGTCATGTCTTTCTGGAAGGATATGAATACAGAGATCTGAAGATATGGCTTAAAAACGGAATGATCAAGGATTATTCCTGCGGAAATTTTAAGACGAGAGAAGAAAACCGGAAATATATAGAAGAAAATATTCTCTTCCATCATCCGACACTGACCATTGGAGAATTTGCAATCGGCACCAATACGACTGCATATACAATGGCCAGAAAATACGGAATCGAGCGGCTGATGCCGATTCTGATTGCCGAAAAGACCGGTCCCCATTTTGCGATGGGAGATACCTGCTACAGCTGGGAGGAGGACAATCCGGTCTATAATCCCGATGGCAAGGAAGTCATTGCCAGGGACAATGAACATACACTGATTCGCAAAACCAATATTTCCAAAGCGTACTACGGCTGCCATACGGATATTACCATTCCGTATGATGAGCTGGGAAGTATAGATGTAATTAAGGAAAACGGAGAACGGATTCCTCTCATTCACGACGGAAAATTCGTTCTTCCCGGAACCGAAGAACTCAATATTCCGCTTGAGGAGTGACGCGGAAAGCATGAAAGGAGAACACAATGGCAACGGTAGGAATTGTAATGGGATCAGACTCAGATATGCCGATCATGGCAAAGGCAGCAGCAGTTCTCGACGAGCTCGGAATCTCTTATGAGATGCGGATTATTTCCGCGCACAGAGAACCTGATATCTTCTTTGACTGGGCGAAACACGCAGAAGAGAGGGGAATCAAAGTGATCATTGCCGGAGCAGGCATGGCAGCTCATCTTCCGGGAATGTGTGCGGCACTTTTCCCGCTCCCTGTCATCGGTATTCCGATGCATACGACTTCTCTTGGAGGACGTGACAGCCTGTACTCCATCGTACAGATGCCGAGCGGTATTCCGGTAGCGACGGTTGCTATCAATGGCGGCAAAAATGCCGCGCTTCTGGCAGCGAAGATTCTGGCGGTATCTGATCCGGAACTTCTGAAGCGGCTGAAAGAATATTCTGCAAACATGGAAAAAGAAGTTGTGGCCAAGGACGAGAAGCTGCAGAAGGTTGGCTATAAGGAATATACGAAGTAAGTTGTAAACCTGTCATATCCGTTACTGTTCAGAACGCTCAAATTTGAGCCCCTTCATAGTACAGAAGATGAACAGTCACACAACGTTAGAGGAGAAGAAAAATGGATTATAAAAGCTCTGGAGTGGATATTGAAGCCGGCTACAAGTCTGTGGAACTGATGAAGGAACATGTCAAAAAGACGATGCGGCCGGAGGTTCTCGGCGGAATCGGCGGATTTTCCGGTGCATTTTCCATGGAGAAATTCAAGGATATGGACAAGCCGACTCTGCTTTCCGGAACGGATGGTGTCGGAACAAAGCTGAAGCTGGCATTTGTTCTTGATAAATATGACACGGTTGGAATTGACTGCGTGGCAATGTGCGTCAACGATGTGGCATGTGCAGGCGGTGAGCCGCTGTTTTTCCTTGACTATATCGCCTGCGGCAAGAATTATCCGGAGAAGATCGCCGATATTGTAAAGGGTGTTTCCGATGGCTGTATTCAGGCCGGCGCTGCACTGATCGGCGGGGAAACGGCTGAAATGCCGGGATTTTATCCGGAAGATGAGTTCGATCTTGCAGGATTTGCGGTTGGCATTGTGGATGAGAAGGATATCATCACAGGCGAGAAGCTCAAAGACGGAGATACGCTGATCGGAATAGCATCCTCAGGCGTGCATTCGAACGGATTCTCTCTGGTCCGGAAGATTTTCCCTATGGAAAAGGACTATCTGAACCGGTATGATGAAAAGCTGGGCAAAACAATCGGTGAGGCGCTTCTGGCTCCGACGAAGATCTATGTCAAGGCTCTGAAGTCCGTGAAAGACGCAGGCGTGACTGTCCATGCATGCAGCCACATTACAGGCGGCGGTTTCTATGAAAATGTTCCGCGTATGCTCCGTGACGGCACACGTGCCGTGATTCATAAGGACAGCTATGAAGTCCCGTATCTGTTCCATCTGATGGCGGAAAAGGGAAATGTCGAAGAACATGTGATGTACAATACCTACAATATGGGTATCGGCATGGTACTTGCGGTGGACTCTGCGGATGCGGATAAAACGCTTGCCGCACTGAAGGCAGCCGGTGAAACAGGATATAAGATCGGCGAGATCGTGAACGGAGACAAGGGAATCGACCTTGTATGACAGATTGTACCTGCCGGAATCATAAATAAATGAGATTTCGTAATGATTTCATGTGCAAAGTGACGGGATTGTACAAAAAAAGCGATGGAGAGATAAATGAGTGAGAAGAACAAACTGAGACTTGCAGTTCTTGTCTCGGGAGGTGGCACAAATCTGCAGGCGATCATTGATGCGATTGCGCATAAGAAGATCAAAAATGCAGAAATCGAAGTGGTAATTTCCAATAATGAAAATGCATATGCCTTAAAGAGGGCGGAGGCAGCGGATATACCGGCATTTAAACTTTCACCGAAGAGATTTGAGACACGGGAGGAATTTAATCAGGCACTGAAGGAAATCATTGATTCCTTTAAGGTGGATTTGATTGTTCTGGCAGGATGCCTTTTGAAAATTCCGGAGGAACTGATTGCGGCATATCCGAACCGGATTATCAACATTCATCCCGCACTGATTCCGTCCTTTTGCGGAAAGGGAATGTACGGACTGAAACCGCATGAAGCTGCGCTTGCCCGCGGTGTCAAGGTGACAGGGGCGACAGTGCATTTTGTAAATGCGGATTTGGATGCCGGCCCGATCATATTGCAGAAGGCTGTGGAAATTGAAGAGGGAGATACACCGGAAGTTCTTCAGAAGCGCGTCATGGAACAGGCGGAATGGAAGATCCTTCCGAAGGCGATCCAGCTGATCGCTGACGGCAAGGTGAGTGTGGACGAACACAATATCGTTCATATCAGCAAATAAGGAGGCTGAACAGATGAAGGTTTTGATCGTAGGCGGCGGCGGACGTGAACATGCGATTGCATGGGCAGTGGCAAAGAGCCCGAAGGTGGATAAGATCTACTGCGCTCCGGGAAATGCGGGCATCGCATCTGTGGCGGAATGTGTGCCGATTCAGCCGATGGAATTCGACAAACTTGTGGATTTTGCCAAAGAGCATCAGATCGACCTGACCGTGATCGGTATGGATGATCCGCTGGTGGGCGGAATCGTCGATAAATTTGAGGAAGCCGGACTTCGGGTGTTCGGACCGAGAAAGAATGCGGCAATCCTTGAGGGATCCAAGGCATTTTCCAAGAATCTGATGAAAAAATATCACATTCCGACAGCGGAATACACAACTGTTCACAGCCCGGAAGAAGCCTATGAATATGTAAAGACGGCCAAGTTCCCGCTGGTGCTGAAGGCGGATGGTCTGGCACTCGGCAAGGGTGTTTTGATCTGCAATAACCTGGAAGAGGCAAATGCTGGGATCAAGGAACTGATGGAAGATAAGAAATTCGGACATTCCGGCGACAATGTTGTCATCGAGCAGTTCATGACCGGACGCGAAATTTCGGTACTGTCCTTTGTGGACGGCAAAACGATTAAACTCATGTCCTCCGCCATGGATCACAAGAGAGCCGGCGACGGAGATACGGGACTTAATACCGGCGGCATGGGCAACTTCTCACCGAGCCCGTTCTATACGAAGGAAGTGGATGAGTTCTGTAAGAAGTACATCTATCAGCCGACCGTGGATGCAATGGCTGCAGAGGGACGTCCGTTCAAGGGTGTCATCTTCTTCGGACTGATGCTGACGGATGACGGCCCGAAGGTGCTGGAATACAACGCCCGCTTTGGCGATCCGGAGGCGCAGGTAGTGCTTCCGAGACTTGAAAATGACATTGTGGATGTCTTTGAAGCCTGCATTGACGGCACTCTGGATCAGATTGATCTGAAATTTACGGACAATGCCTGCCTGTGCGTGGTTCTGGCGTCGGAAGGATATCCGGTTAAATATGAAACGGGATTCCCGATTCACGGGCTGGAGACCTTTGAGGGGAAAAAAGACGAATTCGTCTTCCATGCGGGAACAAAATTCAATGAGAAGGGCGAGATCGTCACAAACGGCGGACGCGTTCTTGCCGTAACCGCAGTGGCTCCGACGCTGAAAGAGGCGAGAGACAAGGCATACAAGGCAACTGAGAGAATCACATTTGCCAACAAATATATGAGACATGACATCGGACACGCGATCGATGAGGTCTGATTTGTGAAACGTTAATATGGGTATGGCTAAGAGGGTCGTGCCCGTCAGTAAAACATATCCCCCGGCGCTCAAAATCGTTTTGGATTCGCGTCCGGGGGATAGTTTTACCGACGGACCTTCGGATGGGCTACAAGAACCCTCGCGAGTTAACTTTCGAAGAAGATGGTTAGAAAAAGTAAATCGAAGATTCTCAGCAACTGCCGAAAAAGACATCCTCCGGACCCGAATCAAAAACGATTTTGAGGGCCGGAGGATGCCTTTTTTGGCAGTTACGGGAAGTTTGAAACGGGATACTATAGGAAAAACCTATCGAAACCCGAAGAATACCTGTATAACCCTAATCATTGACTTCAGACAGCCAACGGGGTACAATCCAAACCATGAAAAACCTGCATCATCCGTAGGTATTCTAGGAAACATATTTGGGGGAAGAAGTTATGGCAGATCCAATCATTTCGATTCAGCATCTGCGCAAGACATTTTCGGGAAAAGGAGTCAACGTAGAAGCAATCAAAGATGTCAGCATCGACATCCTGCCCGGAGAGATTTTCGGGATCATCGGTTTGTCCGGTGCCGGAAAATCCACGCTGGTACGCTGCATTAACTATCTGGAAAAACCGACGTCCGGAGAAGTTGTTTTCAACGGACAGAAGCTTTCAGAACTCAGTGCGAAGCAGCTGCGCGGTGTTCGTCAGCAGATGGGGATGATTTTTCAGCAGTTCCAGCTTCTGGAACAAAGAACAGCATTAAGAAATGTAACATTTCCACTCG
>CAYYEB010000062.1:0-9587 GCA_964470725.1 uncultured Lachnospiraceae bacterium
GAGGGGGTGAAGGCGATTGTGATCGCCTGCAATACGGCAACATCGGCGGCGGCATCGCTTATCCGTGAAAAATATCAGAAAAAGATGCCTGTGATCGGAGAGGAGCCGGCTTTAAAACCCGCAGCGGAGGCGGATGAAGATCATGACAGCAAAATTCTGGTCATGGCGACTCCGGCAACGCTTCGGCTTGAGAAGTTTCGGAAGCTGAAAAAACGTCTGGAATATGAAGCGGAATTTATTCCGGTGGCCTGTTTCGGCCTTGCAGCGAGGATTGAGAAGGGAAATTTTGATGCCCCGGATATGACCGCACTTCTTGAAAATCTTATCGGACCGTATAAGGGTAAAGTGGATGGCGTCGTGCTCGGATGCACGCATTATCCCTTCGTAAAGAAGCAGATCCGGGAGGTGCTCGGAGATGTGCCGCTCTTTGATGGAGGAGAAGGAACCGCAAGAGAACTTCGAAGGGAGCTGGAAGCGCGGCATTTATTAAAGAAGGAAAAGACGGCAGGAAGGGTTGTGCTGCAGTCGAGTCTCGATACTCCAGAGGAGCTGGAACTGTACAGAAATCTGATGCAGTGTCCGGTATAAATCCAATGTGATAAAGTGGGCAGAATTACATCTGCAAAAATACGGATCCTGTAGTGTTCGCCGGCAAAACATATCCTCCGGCTCACATGCAGATAAAAATGATTTTTGAAGTTGCCATAAAAAGTGAAAAACAGTAAGGAAGGTACAAAATGATTCAGGATATCGCACCTCATGTATTAAGAAATGAATTTATACCGCATAAGAAGCCGGGAGAACGGGATATTGTGCTGCATTTTAATGCGAACGGTCTTCTGGTTCGCGAGACGGAAGAGGGAACAATGCTTCCGCGGAGAAATGAAGTTCCGGCGAATTTAAAGATGCTGTATATTCTGCGGATTGACGACAAGGATATTTATCTTATCAAGGCGGATTCCTTCGAAATGCCGGAGGGATGGAAGTATATGGGTGTCAGCGATATCCGGAAGAAGGGACATTTGCCGAAGTATCTGATGTACGCAGTGATGACGGCCTATCATCTGGCACACTGGTACCGAGACAACGAATTCTGCGGCCGGTGCGGAACAGAGCTTGTCTGGGCGGAAGATGAGAGAGCGCTTGACTGTCCGCGCTGCGGAAGGCGGATTTATCCGAGGATCAATCCCGCCGTGATCGTTGCAATTACGAACGGTGATGAACTTCTGCTGACAAAATATGCGAACCGACCGTTTACGGATTACGCCCTGGTGGCAGGCTTTACCGAAATCGGTGAAACCTTTGAAGGAACGGTCCGGCGCGAGGTGATGGAGGAGACCGGACTTAAGGTGAAGAATATCCGTTACTATAAGTCACAGCCCTGGGGCGTGGCGGATGACATTCTGGCAGGATATTACTGTGATGTGGACGGAGATCCGACGATCCATATGGATCATAACGAGCTGAAGATGGCGAAGTGGTTCAAACGGGATGAGGTGCATCTGCAGAAGGATGATCTGTCTCTTACAAATGAAATGATGCTGCGGTTCAAGATGGGGAAGGAACCGCGATAAGCCAATTCTGTCGAAAGTAGAATACAAGAGAATTCATTTTTGAGTTTCATATGAAAAGAAACGGCATAAAGAGCCGGTTGATTTGGGGATGTTCTCCGGAAAAGAGCGTCCCCAAAAAAATTTAAAAAAATTAGCACTCGACACTTGACAGTGCTAATAACCGGTGTTATAACTACCATAGAACAAAGAGAGAGGAACAAAAGAAAGAGAAAGGTTCCGATCCGGAGTTCCTAAACTAATAAAAATGAATATGACGCAGGTTCCTGAAAAGATATTTTCAAGAAAACCTGCATGATATAAAGGAGGTTTCTATGATGTTTACACCTGTACTTTTTGAAAATAATTTCTTTGATGATTTCTTTGATGATATGTTTACACCGACAGTAACGGAGATGTTCAACTGGAACAGCAATGTAATGAACACGGATGTCAAGGATGAGAAAGATCACTATGAGATGGACATCGAACTTCCGGGATTCAATAAAGAAGATATCAGCGCTGACCTGAAGAACGGTTATCTTACAATTCGTGCACAGCATGAAGACAAGAACGATGACAAGAAGGGTGAGAGCAAATATCTCAGAAAAGAACGCTTCAGCGGCCGCGTAGAGAGAACATTCTATGTGGGCGATGAAGTAAAGAAGGAAGACATCAAGGCAGCGTTCAAGAACGGTATTCTTACGGTTCTTGTCCCGAAGAAGGAAGCGAAGCCTGCAGTTGATGAGTCTCACAGAATTTTAATTGCTTAATGATGATTTGAAAGTTCCGAAGAGGGGCCTGCAGATTGCAGGCTCCGTCGGGAGAGCAGGAGCTGTCCCGATTTCAAAAAATGGAAGATAGTTCAGGTCTTCGGAGTTCTGAATGAGAATTCCGAAGCTGGCCTTGTGATAGATCAACCGAATGAAACCGGGCGGTACCCGTTGATGATAGAGTGAAATTGATCAGAATCGCTTCATAAGTGAACACAGCAGGAATGTAAAAATGGTGCTGCGCAAAAGCTTATGCGGCTGTAGACAATACAGTTGATAACAAATCTAAAATAAAAATTAAAAAACGGCGATTCTGTTGTACATAGAGTCTGATAATTATAGAATGATTCCATAAGGAGGAAATAACCATGTTAGTACCGAGCTTATTTACAGATAATTTTAATGATTTCTTTGACAACGCATTTGATCGTACACCGAATTTATTCCATGCAACAGGAAGCACACAGATGAGTGCCGATGTAAAGGAATTCAAGGATCACTATGAACTGAGCCTTGAGCTTCCGGGATATGATAAGGATAACGTCAGAGCTTCTCTGAAGGATGGTTATCTGACAATTCAGGCATCCCGGGAAGAGAACAATGACCAGAAGGATGAAGAAAGCGGCAAGTATATCCGCCGTGAACGTTTCAGCGGCACACTTGAGAGAACCTTCTATGTCGGTGACGATGTAAAGTCCGAAGACATCAAGGCAAAGTTTGAAAATGGTGTACTGGAAATCACTATCCCGAAGGTGGATGCAAAGCCGGAAGTTGATACTTCCAGATCCATTTCCATCGACTGATTACTTTAGAAATGACAAATGACAGCAGACCATGAATTGTGTCTGATCTTTAACCCCCCTCAATAAAAGGCACCGGATCATTTGATCCGGTGCCTTTTTCCATGCGGAAAAGAAACTGATACATTATTTGCGGGAGCATAGTTTCCTGAATGACATTGCCTTTAGATCAGGAAAGAACAACTTTACTGTCATATCCCTGAAGTTCGATGTGATACTGCCGTCCGTTGTAGTTGAAATCAAAGGTATAGGGCTGATCACTGATGTTGAAGGCGACGATGGCCGTCTCTCCCTCATATTCGCGGGCATAGACAAGCTGTTCGTTGCGCTCGATGACATTTTTATAGGAACCGTACTGCAGAGCTTTGCTTCCGTTGCGGATTTCATTGAGTACCGCGATGTGACCGAGAAGCTTATGATCGCCGGCTTTCAGGGCTTCGAGCGTCATGGGCTTCCGAAGATCATAGTCGGCGGATACGCCGGTTCCCTTCTTTCCTTCCATTCCCCATTCGCTTCCATAATAAATAGAAGGAATGCCGGGCATCGTCAGGAGCATGGTGTAGAGATTCTTCAGGGAACGTTTGTCATTTACCTGGCTCGCGATTCTCGGCTGGTCATGATTGTCGAGGAAGTTATAGAGATATTTTCCGCGGTACATACCCCATTCCGGATTGGTCTGGCGGTTGATCGCGTAGGAAATCTCGAAGTAATTCTTTGTATTGACACTTGAATACATTCCCTTCCAGCATTCATAGTTGGTCACGGAATCGAGGAGGTCAGGTCCCATCATCTGACAGTTGGCGATATTCATGAATTCACCCATGAGCCAGAAATCCGGCCCCTTTCTTCCCTTGGTGTAGTGGTTGAGATCCCGAAGAAAGTCCGGATGGAGAACATCGGCGGTATCAAGGCGCAGGCCGTCGATATCGTAGTCATCAATCCAGCTTCCGACAGCGGACAGGAGATAGTCTCTGACTTCCTTATTGGTCAGTTCCAGCTTTACCAGGTTCCAGTCTCCGCCCCAGGTCTCATAGGTGCAGGGATCACCGAGCGGGTTGCCCGGTCCGAAATGAAGGCCGCGGAACCAGTAGCGGTATTTGGAATTGTCTCCGTTTTTCAGAACGTCCCGATACGGCGGAAAATTTCTTCCGACATGATTGAAGACGCCGTCGAGAATGATTTTAATGCCGGCATCATGAAGCTCCCGGAATACCTTCTTAAAATCTTCCTTTGTTCCAAGCCTTGTATCCGGTGTAAAATAGTCGGTCGTATCATAGCCGTGGCTTACAGATTCGAAAATCGGTCCGATGTACAGGGCGCCGATGCCAAGTTCCTGAAGATAAGGAATCCAGTCACTTAAGGCAAGGATCCTGTGGCCGGCTGTTTTGTCACCTTCATTTTTCTTTGGTGCGTCAAAAGCGCCGATCGGATAGATGTGATAAAATGTCACTTCATTGTACCAACTCATATTGATGTCCTTTCCAGAATCGGAGGGCAGGCAAATGATTTTGCACTGCCGTCCGGATCTTTACGGGCAATCTTACCATGAATAAAGAAAAATTACAAAAATAGCAGATGTGTTCAGATACGTACTTAGATACATGTAAAGATGACGGAGCTCAGACCATGATCTGAGCTCCCGTATGTTGTTGAGGATCGAATAGTAACTTATGAGATAGCGAACGTTTCTGATCTTAGTGTTTGAAAAAGGTTCGGAAACTGCTACAATAAGATGGCGCAATTCATTGCATTTCAGTGATGCAGAAGAGGGAGGGGATCTCTTTGAAAGGAAAGAAAACTATCAGACGGGCACTGATGGCGGCCGTGGCTCTGTGCTGCGCCGTAACATTGTGTGCCTGCGGATCGGGCCGGCAGCGGCTCATGATGGGCACCGGCGGAACGGCCGGAACATATTATGCCTACGGAGGCGTACTTGCCCAGTATATGACGAATAATGCAAACGTGAAGGTGACGGCCGTTTCCACGGATGCGTCGAAGGCCAATATTGAAAGCATTCACGACGGAGATTATCAGCTCGGCTTTACCCAGTCGGATGTCATGCTGTATGCCTGGGACGGCACACGTGCATTCGAAGACGAAGGTGCCATGAAGGATTTCCGTGTACTGGGAGCCCTTTATCCGGAGACGATTCAGCTGATCACGATGGACCCGAACATTAAGGAAGTCAGTCAGCTGAAGGGAAAGAGCGTTTCCATCGGAGCTCCGGGATCGGGTACCTATTTTAATGCATTGGACGTACTCGGCGCGGCAGGAATTACGATCAAGGATATCAAGCCGCAGTATCAGAGCTTTGAGGACAGTAAGGAAGCCTTAAAAGACGGAAAAATCGATGCGGCCTTTATCGTTGCCGGTGCACCTACGACAGCAATCACGGAACTTGCCACGACAAACGGTGTCAGCCTGATCCCGATTGAGGGTAAATTCCTGAAGAAGATCTTAAAGGACGATCCATACTATACGCCTGAGACCATTAAGGCCGGAACGTATCCGGGACAGAAGAAGGATATTCAGACGATCACGGTCAAGGCCACGATTATTGTGGATAAGGACCTGTCCGATCAGACAGTCTATGATCTGACGAAGGCGATCTTTGATAATAAGAAGGAAATTGCAAAGGAAAATGCGAAGGGCGAATTCCTCGATGTGAAGGAAGCAACAGAGGGAATTCAGGTTCCGTTTCATCCGGGCGCCGCGAAGTATTATGCGGAGCATGGTATTAAGGTGGATACGGACACTAAAGACTCGTAAATTGAATTATTTTCATCATAAGGAAGGGACTTTGTCTTGAGCAATTCGAATACAAATACACAGGAAGATATCAGCCAGAATGTCAACGAGCTGATGAAAAAATATGACAGGGAGTCGAACACCCGGGAGTGGACCGGCGTGCCGGGCATCATTGTAAAATGCGTACTGGCCGGATTTTCCCTGTTCTGCATCTATGTGACACTGTTTGCCACATTCCTTGAGGAAATCAGACTTACCTCATTTATGGCTCTGATCGTTCTTCTGGGATTTCTGACCTATCCGGCGAAAAAGGGAACGGTCCGGAAAAATTACATGCCGTGGTATGACTGGATATTAATGATCCTCGGAACCGGCTCATTTTTGTATTTTACATTTCATGCCAATACGATCATTCAGCAGGGAACGCGTTTTTCTGCGATGCAGATTGTGATCGGAGCAATCGGTGTCATCTGCCTCATGGAGGTGACAAGACGCTGTGTGGGCTGGCCGATTTTGTGTGTGGCACTGTTTTTCGTCATCTATGCACTTGTCTATGGACTTACTAATCCGGATTTCTTCGGCCGTGTGCGGTACCTCATCAGAAATCTCTTCTATACAAAGGAGGGCATTCTTTCAACGCCGGTCAATGTCTGCTCGAAATTCATCGTCGTGTTCATTATCTTCGGTGCATTTTTGGAGAAGACCGGAATTTCACAGCTGTTCATTGACCTTGCGAACTGCGTGGCGGGCCGTTTTGCCGGAGGCCCTGCGAAGGTCGCTGTCATTTCCTCCGCTCTTTGCGGAATGGTTTCCGGATCTTCCGTTGGTAATACCGTTACAACCGGTTCGGTCACAATCCCGATGATGAAAGAGACCGGTTACAAGCCGGAATTTGCCGGTGCCGTGGAAGCAGCGTCCTCCACAGGCGGACAGATCATGCCGCCGATCATGGGCGCCGCGGCATTCCTGATGGCGGACTTCGTCGGCGTACCATATTCGGATATCATCGTCCGCGCAATCCTTCCGGCGATTCTCTACTTTGCCGGTATCTTCGTATCCGTTCATCTGGAGGCGAAAAAGCTCGGACTTCACGGAATTCCGAAGGAACAGCTTCCGCACGTCGGAAGTCTCTTGAAGAGAATCTACCTTCTGATTCCGCTCGTTATGCTGGTGTGGTGGGTTTCGACAAATGCGATGACAATGCAGAGAGCGGCTTCGATCTGTATCGTGCTTGCAATTATCGTCGGCTTTATCGATGGACTCTTCCATGAAGAAAATAAACTGACGCCGGGAAAAATCGCTGATGCTCTTGTTTCCGGCGGGCGTTCCACCATTACCGTCGGCGCAGCCTGCGGTGTGGCCGGAATCATTTCCGGAACAATCACAATGACAGGACTTGCAAATGAACTGATCAACGGCATTGTAGCTGTGGCAGGCAACCGTCTCATCATCGCTCTTGTTCTGACCATGCTCTGCTGTATTGTTCTCGGCATGGGTGTTCCGACAACGGCAAACTACTGCATCATGGCTGCGACAACAGCACCGATCCTCATCCGTATGGGCGTTCCGACAATGGCGGCGCATTTCTTCGTATTTTATTTCGGAATCGTAGCAGACATCACTCCGCCGGTAGCTCTGGCGGCATATGCAGGCGCGGCTATCGCGAAGGCCAACCCGATGAAGACGGCGCTCAATGCGACAAAGCTTGCAATCGCGGTGTTTATCGTGCCATACGTCTTTGCATACAATCCGTCGATGCTTCTGATCAACTCGACTCCGCTTGAAGTTGTGCAGATCGGAATTACGGCATTTATCGGAATCTTCGCAGTGGCAGCGGCACTTGAGGGATACCTCTTCGCAAAGATCAATCCGATCTTAAGAATTGTCATCGCGGCAGGCGGACTGCTTCTCATTATTCCGGGACTTGTGACAGACCTGGCAGGACTTGCCGTTGTTGTGATCGTAGGCGTGATCCAGAAGGGAATTGCAAGAAGGACGAAGGCAGTGAAGGCTTAAAGTCTGCCACAGAAAGGAAAATAGAATGAATGTAGGTGTCATTGGCGCCGGACGGATCGGAAAAGTACATGTCCAGTCCATTGCAACGCAGATTCCGGGGGTCAGGGTAAAACTTCTGGCCGACCCCTTTATGACAAAAGAAACAGAAGAATGGGCAAAAGCCCATGGCGTTTTGGGTGTGACGAAGGATTATCACGATATTCTGAATGATCCGGAGATCACTGCCGTTCTGATCTGTTCGTCAACAGATACACACGCTCAGATTTCTATTGAGGCGATTGAGGCAGGAAAGAATGTTTTCTGCGAAAAGCCGATCGACCTCGATGTATCCAGAATCAAAGAGGTTATGGATGCCTTAAAGGCGCATCCGGTAAAATATCAGGTCGGCTTTAACCGCCGCTTTGATCACAACTTCAGAGCTGTGGAAACTGCGGTTCGTGCAGGAAAGATCGGAGAGCCTCAGATCATCAAAATCTGCTCCCGCGATCCGGAACCGCCATCACCGGAATATGTGAAGGTCTCCGGAGGAATCTTCCTCGACATGACAATTCACGATTTCGATATGGTGCGCTTTCTGGCGGGCTGCAATGCGGAGGAAATCTACGCAGAGGGTGCCTGCCTGGTTGATCCGGAGATCGGAAAGGCCGGAGATGTCGATACTGCAGTAATCACACTTAAGATGGAAAATGGCGCAATTGCTGTGATCGACAATTCAAGAAAGGCCGTCTATGGATACGATCAGAGGGCGGAGGTCTTCGGATCGAAGGGAATGGTATCTACGGGAAATGATACGGCATCCAAAGCTGTAATCAGTAATGAAAATGGCGTCACGGGAGAGGTTCCGCTTCACTTCTTCCTGGAACGCTACATGGCAGCCTATGCGGCTGAAATCAGAAGCTTCGTGAAGGCAATTGAAAATGATACGGATACCGAGCTGGGCGTGGAAGATGGACTTCAGGCCGTCCTGATGGGACTTGCGGCGAAGAAATCACTTGAAGAACACAGACCGGTCCGTATTTCCGAAATTAGAGTTTGATATAGCCTGTTCGGATTTTAAGGAATGAATTCAAAGATGCGGAAGAGCAGGATTCTCTTGACACAAATATGATAAGCTGTACTGACGCTTTTAAGAGACTTGAGCAGCAAAAAAGCTCTCCATGCTGTGTGAATATGAGATGTGTTAGGAACTTTTCTTAGAGTTGGCTTACGCATTGCATCCTGAACACAGCATGGAGAGCTTTTTATGCGGCGAGTGGCGAGTCTGACGATTAGGCCTCATGAAACTTCTTCACGATCTCATCCTTCCACTCATCCGTCAGCTCGTGCTGCTTCCAGTTTGCCACAATCTCTTCGCCGCCCTTATAGCGCGGAATCAGGTGAATGTGGAAATGAAAGACAGTCTGTCCGGCAACTTCCCCGTTATTCTGAACGATATTGAAACCGTCACAGTTCATCGCCTTTGTCATCTTCGTGGCAATCTTCTTTGCCAGAACGAAAGCCTTGGCGGTCAGATCCTCCGGCATCTCATAGATATTGGCATAGTGCTGCTTCGGAAGGATCAGGCAGTGACCCTTCGTCGCCGGATTGGCATCCAGAATGACGGTAAAATCATCGTCCTCATAGAGCTTTGTGGTGGGGATATCCCCGTTTGCAAGTTTACAGAAAATGCAGTCAGACATAGTGTACTCCTTTCTTATGCT
>CAYYEB010000063.1:0-9564 GCA_964470725.1 uncultured Lachnospiraceae bacterium
CATTATAATACTAATTGTAAATGATACAAAATAACACACTTCCCGAAACGCTTCAGAGAGCGTGCAATGAGGAAGAAAAAAAAGAAAGAAGATAAATTTCTGAGGACATTAAAATGCAATATGATTCGCTGTGGGCAAAAAAGGAAGAAAGAGAAGGCCAATATTATTGGCTCCCACTTACAGTACATCTCGATGATACCGGATTGGTTGCAGGATGGCTTTGGAATCACTGGCTTTGTGAAGGGCAGCGCAAATATCTTCTTAGCCAAATGAGAAGGGCAGATTCCGGCAATGAATTGGCAGGAACAGTAGATGAAGACATAGCGGAAGCTTTCATCAGATTCCTTGGAGCTGTTCATGATATAGGAAAAGCAACGCCGGCTTTTCAGACAAAGAGGGGATTTAGCTGTTCATATGATCTTGATCAACTTTTAACAGAACATCTTGAAAATGCGGGATTTACTGGAATCAGTGATTTGAAGCTCGCTAATCCGGAGAAGTCTCATCATGCCCTTGCGGGTGAAGTGATTCTCCATAGATTGGGAGTAACAGATGATATCGCATCAATTGTGGGAGCACATCATGGAAAGCCGGTTGATAGTCAGTCGGCTTGTGAAAATCAGAAGGCTTATCCTGCAAATTATTATCAGTCTGAAAACACAAGTACGGAAATTGCAGTGAGATGGAGAAATACACATGCCTTTTTCTTGGAAAAAGCCTTACAAATTGGAGGACTGAAGAAAACGGATTTGCCTATCGTATCTCAGCCAGGACAGGTGATTCTTTCGGGAATCTTGATTATGGCAGACTGGATTGCCAGTAATGAAACTTATTTTCCCTTGCTGTCGATTGACAGAGATCAAATTTCTTCAGAAGAGATAAATAGTCGATTTCAGGAAGGTATTTCCAGGTGGTATAAGGACCTTCCACATGAAGTACAGAAACCGGAATCAGCGAAAAATCTTTATATGCATAGATTTGGATTCTATCCGCGAAGTTTTCAGCAAATTATTTTTGATTCCATTGCAGAACTGAAGGACCCGGGAATTGTCGTGATTGAGGCACCAACTGGCGGCGGTAAAACAGAGGCAGCCTTGGCCGCTGTGGAGCAGCTGGCTGCAGTCAGTAATCGAAGCGGATTATTTTTCGGCCTTCCTACACAAGCTACGTCAAATGGAATTTTTGATCGTATTGTGCATTGGACGCAAAGCGTTTCATCCGATTATGGTGATAGTTCCATACGATTGGTGCATGGTAAAGCAGCATTAAATAAAACCATGCAGGACATCAGAAAGAAGAGTGCGGCTACCAATGTAGATATAGACGATAACGATAGTGGGAATGTTCTTGTGAATGAATGGTTCTCAGGGAGAAAAACTGCTTCCCTGGACGACTTTGTTGTCGGTACCGTTGATCAGTTTCTGATGATGGCATTAAAACAAAAACACTTTGCCTTGCGACATCTTGGATTCAGCCGGAAAGTTATCGTTATAGATGAAGTGCATGCCTATGATGCCTATATGCAGCAGTATCTGAAGGAGGCATTGCGCTGGGCTGGAGCATATCATGTGCCGGTTGTCCTTCTTTCAGCGACGCTGCCTTCACAGATTAGAAATAGCTTGATAGAAGCATATCTTTTGGGTAGAGGAGCAAGAAAAAGGGAATTAAAAGCTCTAATGGAGAATACTGTAAACTCCTATCCCATGCTCACAGTATCTGATGGAAATCAGATTATACAAGTTACGGATTTTCAGAAAGAGAAGGAAAAAACAATTCAGGTCAGAACTCTTTCCGATGATGTGCTGCTTGATAAGATTACAGAACTGATGCAGGATGAGGGCGTAATCGGAATAATTGTAAATACAGTAAAACGGGCACAGATGATTGCGGCACAATGCGCAGAGAGATTCGGAAGGGACTGCGTTGAACTGCTTCACGCAAGTTTTATTGCAACAGATCGTTCATTACTGGAAGAGCGAATTCTTTCAATGATTGGTAAGGGCGCCAGTCGACCAAAAAAGAAGATTATTATCGGAACACAGGTATTGGAACAGTCATTGGATATTGATTTTGATGTTCTGATCACTGATTTGTGCCCGATGGATTTGTTGATACAGAGAATGGGACGCCTTCACAGACATAATATTTTGCGACCTGCAAAACATGCAGTTCCCGTTACATATGTTCTTGGAACATCTCCGGAATGGGACTTCGATAAAGGATCAAGCTTTGTGTATGGCGATTATTTGCTTGTCAGAACTCAGGAACTGCTCCCATCAGAAATCCATGTGCCAACGGATGTTTCAGCGCTTGTACAGGAGGTTTATGGAAAAGACGATAAGAGGGATGATTTAGAAAATGATGAATCAATGGCTCATTTATATAATCAGTTCAAAAGCGCTTTTAATAATGAACGAATAAAGAAGGAAAAGAAGGCGGATATATTCCGCATGGACGATCCGAAACTCATTATAAAACCTGAGAAAAATAATCTGATCGGAATGCTGCATAGTGATCTGCCAGATTCACCATCTGAAGAATTTGCCTGTGCCCAGGTGCGAGATACACATGAAACAATAGAAGTTATAGCACTACGAAGAACAAAAAACGGATACTGCACTTTCCAAAATGATAAGAATCTTGCGGATAGCATCGAGAAAGCAGAGACCGGGCAAATCATCGCGCAGCAGACATTAAGGCTTCCTTATTCGGTAACTGCCTACGGTCAGATCGATAAAGTCATCAGAGAACTGGAAGATTATAATCGTAAAAATCTGGCGGATTGGCAAAAGCAACCATGGCTAAAGGGAGCATTGGGAATTTTATTTGATGAGCAAAATCAATTCATTTTAGGAGATACAAAAATTCAATATGATTCGTTCCTGGGACTGAGAGTCTTGGAGAAAGAGGAGAAATGAGCCGGTTTAACTTATTGGAAGAAAATTGGATTCCAATCATACGGGAAAATGTAAAACAGGAAAATGTTTCTATCAGAGAACTCTTTTTGCATGCGGATGAATATTCATGTCTGGCCGGTGATATGCAGGCACAAAATTTTGCAATTTTAAGAATATTGCTGGCAATCCTGCAGACGGTATTTTCCCGCTATGATAATGCGGGAAATGCGATTGTATCTGTGGATGATCATATGCGTCAGATAGATGAGGTTGAGGACGATGAAGAGGAACAGGACATTTATATCGAGACGCTTCAGAATACCTGGATAAGCATATGGAATGACAAAGCATTTCCCAAAATTCTATATCGATATCTGGATACGTGGTACGACAGATTTTATTTACTGGATGACAAGTATCCGTTCTTTCAGGTGACAAAAAAAGCATTAGATGCACTTCTTCCTCAGAATAAAAGTGCATCAGATGTATGTGGCAGATTTATTAACCGGAACATTTCTGAAAGTGGAAATAAAACTGCTTTGTTCGCACCCGTGAGCGGAACAGGAAAAAGTAAAGACAAGGATATACTTACAGAGGCGCAGCTAGCCAGATGGCTGATTACTTTTCAGGGATATACAGGTCTTTCAGACAAAACAAGTTTATATGATAAAAATTCCGGATTAAAACCATCTAAGGGGTGGCTGTTTGACCTTGGCGGTTTATATCTTAGTGGAGATAACTTATTCGAAACACTGACGCTTAATCTGGAACTTGTGCACCCTGATACGAAGACAATACATATGCAGCATCCATGTTGGGAATATTCCGGGGAAGAGTTTGCCGGACGATTGATAGAGAATCTGCCTGTTGATAATTTGGCGGAATTATATACGAATTGGTCACGGGCGATTTATATTGACCCGGATATTCAGATGCCTGGTCCTGTAACATTATCCATAGGAAAACTGCCTGCAATTTGCCACGAAGACGCATTTGTTGAAACAATGACAATATGGAAATTAAATCAGTCAGGAGACAATAAGGGACATTACACGCCAAGAAAGCATAATCTGGAGCAATCAATGTGGCGCTCATTTGGAATGATAGCCATGCCTTCTTCGGAAAAGAATCATAAGCCAGGCATTATGACACACTTGGATACAGTTAGTCATAGTGTTGGAAACAGAAAAATATCTTTAAATGCCATATCTATGCAGGACGACGGTAATGCAACATCCTGGCTCCCTGTAGATGAAATTTCTGACAATTTGAAGTTAAATGATTTAGTTCTGACCGATGGTGCAGGTGAGGGATGGCTTATTCGTATCAACGATGCTGTGAATGACAGTAAAGATGTGATTGATAATATCTATAGAAGCTTTATAAGCGATATAGCAGATGTTCGGCGGATAAGTAAAGAAAACCCTTATCGGAACAGTTTTGTCAGCAATCAGGTAGGTGAAGTGTATCAGAAAATAGATATGCCGTTTCGTACTTGGCTTGAGAATATTCAGCCGGATGATTCCAAGGAAGCACGAATATCTGAATGGAAACAGATCCTCAAAAAGATAGTGGAACAGCAGGCTGAAGTATTTGTTAGTCACTGCGAGAGTGGAGACTATAGGGGCATAGTAACAAATGAGGGAAAAATCAAGAATATTGTTACGGCTTATCAGACATTTCGAAGAAGAATGAATCGCAAATTTATGTAGGGAGGGGATGCTATTGCAATCTGAAAATAATCAAACGGTAAGGAGCGTCACAAATCGAATTATTCAGAGGATTGAGCAGAATAATAAAAATGGACAGCCGGATACCGGTATTCTTGCAGCATTGAGAAATAGTGTAGGAAAACCAATATCTGAGGCAGAAGAAGTCTGGCCGGTTTTGTTTGAGAGCGTGCCAACTTCATTTCTGAGTTGGAATGGTAATCCTACTTATCAGGAAAACGCAATTTTTTCAACACTGCAGATATATGCTATGGGCAGACAAGGAAGCTCGGAAAACGTCAATGCTGATAGCTCATATAAAGGAAATATGGGGAGATCACTTTCGGCAGGCAGACTTATAGGAGATTCTCAAGCTCTTGACAGACGTTTTAATACCATGGTCAGTGCAGAAAACTTTGAAGGTTTTACGTACCATATGCGTCAGATGTTCAAACTTGTGAAATCTAAAGCCAAAATGACCGTAAATTTTGGAATACTTTCAGAAGATCTTTATCGTTATCAGTTAGGTGAAAAAGAAAGAATCTGTTTTAAATGGGCAGAAGGGTATTACGGAAGATATACAGATACCGAAACACAGAAGCAGGAGGATGAAATCAATGAGTAAGAGAATCTTTTTGGATATTCATGCTATACAGACATTACCGCCGTCTAATATAAATCGTGATGATACAGGAAGTCCAAAGACAGCACAGTATGGTGGTGTTCAAAGAGCAAGGGTGAGTTCCCAGTCATGGAAAAGAGCAATGAGGGAATATTTTGCGGATAACAGTGATGTATCCATTGGCGTAAGAACAAAGAATATTGTTCCGTATGTACGAGATAGAATTCTTGAGAAGAGGCCGAAACTTTCAACAGAAGAAGCTTTTCAAATGGCAAAGAAAGTTATTAATGGAGCAGGCGTGAAAACGGATAAAGAAGATAAGGCTAAAGCTCTGTTCTTTATGGGAAAGAAGCAGGCGGAGGCTTTGGCGGATGCTGCTATTGCGGGAGTGACAGATAAAAAAATGCTGCAAAAAGCTATGAGTGATAATCCGGCAGTGGACATTGCACTTTTTGGACGAATGGTAGCTGATGATCCGTCTTTAAACGAAGATGCATCAGCACAAGTTGCACATGCTATCTCGACACATGCGGTTCAGACTGAGTTCGATTATTTTACAGCAGTGGATGACCTTTCTGCAGAAGACAATGCAGGTGCGGGAATGTTGGGAACAGTAGAATACAATTCATCTACACTTTACCGCTATGCGAATGTTGCTGTGCATGAATTGGTACATCAATTAGGAAATAAAGATACAGCCGTAAACAGTCTGAAACTTTTCACAGAAGCCTTTGTGAAGTCTCTTCCGACAGGAAAAGTGAATACTTTTGCGAATCAGACGCTTCCACAGGCCGTGATGATCAATATTAGAGATGACAGACCGGTAAATTTGGTCAGTGCTTTTGAGGAGCCGGTAAAATCCTCACAGGGGTTTGTACGAAAATCTGAAGAACGAATGTTTGAAGAGCTTGAGAAGACAAATAGATTTGTTCATAAGCCACTCTATACGTTATACATTGCAGATATTGATACACCGGATATTGATGGAATAAGCGAACGTACACTGGATGATCTTCTTCATGATATGTCAGATGATTTGACTTCGATTTTGACAAACTAATAGGTAGGAGGCTCAAGGAATGAAGACTATTTTACTGAAATTAGCTGGGCCTTTGCAATCCTGGGGGACCGAATCACACTTCGAGAAAAGACATACAGATGTACACCCATCCAAGAGCGTGGTTCTTGGAATGATTGCCGCCGGTCTTGGCTACAGAAGAGATAATGATGAGCAAATTCGTTTGTTAAATGAATTACATTTTGCAGTGCGCGAAGATCAGCCAGGACATATTTTAAGAGATTATCACACCACGCATTCCTATAAGCTAGATGGGACACCAAACAGAACTTATGTAACAGAACGATATTATATCGAAGACGCTGTGTTTGTTGCTGCGGTAGGACATGAAAATGATGCAAGGGTTGATCAGATTGCAGCGGCTATTTGTAATCCATATTTTCAGCCATATCTCGGAAGACGTTCTCTTCCGGTAACAGCGGACTGCTTTCTCGGAACTTTTGACGGTGATGTCATTGGCGTACTAAAGAGTTTTCCATGGCAGGCATCAAAATGGTATAAAAAACATAATGCTAATCTGAATTCTTTGAGAATTTATGCAGATGACAACCTAACAGGCGGTGTCACAGATAACTGGAGAAGAGATAAAATTGTTTCGTTTTCTGACCATGGCAGAAAGTATGAACTCAGAGGGGAATCTGTTATAAGAATACAGTTTCCGGAAATAGATGGACAACCGGAAGAACATGATGCATTTGCGGCTTTGGGGGACTGATATGTATTTATCAAGAGTTCAAATTGATACGGATAATCGCAGAAAAATGCAAGATCTGACACATCTGGGAGCATATCACAGCTGGGTGGAAGACAGTTTCCCGGAGGAAAAAGAATTAAATATACGAACACGTAAGCTTTGGAGAATAGATCGTCTGTATGGAAAAAATTATCTGCTTATTGTAAGTCAGGAAAAACCGGAACGGGATAGGTTTGAGAAATATGGTGTAGCCGGAACGGCAGAAACGAAAAAATACGATCCATATCTGGAGCAGATTCATAATGGAAAACGTTATGTATTCAAAGCTACGTTAAACCCTACACATTCAGTATCACGAGGAGAAGGAAAACGGGGCAGAGTCTATCCGGAAATTACGGAAAAACAGCAAATGGAATTTTTGGCAAAACGTGCTTCTGCAAATGGTTTTTCACTTGGTGAGAAGGATTATTATATCGCGGAAAGAGGATATTCTATATTGAGAAAGGCTGGAGAACGTCCAGTCCGTTTATGTCGGGCAACTTATGAAGGAACGCTTACCGTGGCAGATGAAGATTTATTTCGTAAGGCATTAACAAAGGGGATCGGACGTAAGAAGGCATATGGATTTGGTATGATGACCGTAATTCCGGAGGTGTAATGATGCAGAAAGGTGCACATACTGGGAAAACTGAGCTACAGGAGCTGCCTCGTATTTCCGATCGTGTATCATTTATCTATGTAGAACATGCAAAAATCAACCGACATGATGGGGCTGTTACAGTAACAGATAGTAGGGGAACAATATACATTCCGGCTGCTATTATTGGTGTAATACTCCTGGGACCAGGAACTGATGTCAGTCATCGGGCTGTGGAACTGATGGGTGATATTGGAACTGCTATGGTTTGGGTAGGAGAGCATGGTGTAAGACAATATGCGCACGGCCGTTCACTTGGTAGAACTACACGTTTTTTGATGCGGCAGGCAGCATTGGTGAGCAATACAAGATCAAGACTGGCAGTAGCCAGAAAGATGTATCAGATGCGTTTTCCGGGTGAGGATGTATCCGAATTTACGATGCAGCAGCTCAGATCGCATGAAGGTGCGCGAGTTCGAAAAGTGTATCGAAACCTTTCTGCTCAATATCATGTTCAATGGAATCGCAGGGAGTATAATCCTGATAATTATGAAGGAAGTGATGCTGTTAACCAAGCATTATCGGCGGCTAATGTGGCGTTGTATGGTCTGGTATCTAGTGTAGTAGTTGCGTTGGGACTTTCTACAGGCTTAGGTTTTGTGCATACAGGCCATGATTTGGCGTTTGTTTATGATATAGCAGATTTATATAAAGCCGAGATCACAATGCCTATTGCTTTTGAAGTTGCGGCTGCATATAAATCGGGAGATGATGTTGGGAGAATTACACGTCAAAAAACAAGAGATGCTTTTTCTGATGGTAAGTTAATTGTAAGGATCGTTAAGGACCTGCAGGATCTTCTTGAAATTGAACCGGATAAAAAAATAATAGCAGAACCATTAAGCCTTTGGGACGATAAAGAAGGACTTTCGGCATATGGTGTAAATTATAGCGAGGACCAATAATGGCATTTACGGTAATTACACTAAAGAAAGTGCCATTGGCACTTCGCGGAGATCTTACAAAATGGATGCAGGAAATTGATACAGGAGTATATGTAGGGAATTTTAGCGCACGGATTCGCGATAATCTGTGGAAGAGGGTTTGTGATGCTGTGGGTGGTGGCGAAGCCACTATCAGCTATACAAGTCGCAATGAAATTGGATATGAATTCAGAACGTGGAACACGAAAAGGCAAGTAATTGACTGCGATGGAATACCATTGGTTCAGATACCATCAGATGAATTGAATGAGGAGCGACTAAAACCTGGTTTCAGTAAAGCGGCGCATCAGCATCGAGAAAGATTCAGAACTTCTTCAATGAATAGAGATGTTGCTGCGTCTCGTCAAAAACATAATTCGTATGTTGTAATTGACATAGAAACGACAGGTTTGAATGAAGCAAAAGATCAGATTCTGGAATTAGGAGCAGTTCGAAAAAATGGCGATGGTGTTACGTATGATCATCATTTAATCAAAGTAGATGTTCCGATATCGGAAAACGTAAAAATTCTAACGGGCATCACTTCAGAGATCATCAATGATCAGGGCCAGGATTTTCGGAAAGCATTTAGTTCTTTTTTAGATTTTATTGGGAATTATCCCTTGGTGGGGTATAACATCTCTTTTGATATAAAGTTTATTAATGCGGCTTTAGATCATTTGAATTATGCGCATCTTTCTAATAAGGTCATTGATTTGATGCGTGTTGTAAAGAAAGAGCAACTCTTTCTTCCAAACTATAAACTGCAAACATCATTGAAGGCATATGGTATAATTGCTGAAGTACCTCACAGAGCTCTTGATGATGCCAAACTGATCTACCAGCTTTCCTGTAAAGTGAAGAAATTAGGGATCTGAGCAAATTAAAAGCGGCGGTTTTATTGGGATCTTTTACTGTTGTTCCCGCGTGAGCGGGGGTGATCC
>CAYYEB010000064.1:0-9545 GCA_964470725.1 uncultured Lachnospiraceae bacterium
AAGTTTCCGTTGCATGAGACCCGAACGTCAACGCCGCTTAATAAGGGCAGCTCCACCAAACTCATTCCTCGGATCGGCATCACCCCTGCTATAGCGGATTTCAGGTTACAGGGCGCCGCTGCTGCCCCGGCTGTGCGGTATTCATTACTATATCCAAGAAATCCGGTCATGTCAAGTGAACTTCATTTATTCTCACCATTCGAAAGCAGTGCTGCAATTGACTTTTCCGTCATCTCATAGTCTGCTCTGCATTTTTCAAACAGTTCATCCGCTTCCGGCCTTCTTCCGTGCCGAAGAGCCTCTGTCAGAGCCGAAGAGGAATCTGCCAGCGCAGACATACCGAGATTGAGTGCCACTCCCTTCAGGGTATGAGCCGCCATGAATGCCTTCTCATCATCGTGTTCCTTCATGCCTTCTTCCAACAGATCGAAATCCGTATCCTGTAAAAACTCACCAAGATATTTTTGAATTCTCTCTTCCGTCAGAAGTCTCGAAACCGTCCCGTCATAATCTCCCTGAAACGCGTCATAACATTCCTTCAGTGTCATTACCCCTCCATTCTGTCCGTCTTTTCGCAGGGCAGGCTCAGCTTCTTACGTTTTTACCGAGAAAGCATCCTCATAACGTTCCTGTGCAATATGCTCCAGATAAGATCTCAATGTATCCTGAGGTGTCTTACTGACCATTTGAACTGATATTTTTCCTGCGAGACTCTCAAAAGCGTCCAGCACACTCCGATCAAAAGCATTCTGATATCGTTTAAATACGACACGCTCCGCATCCCGGAACGAAACAGGTGCTTTATGCGATGTGCCATACAGTAACTTTTCAAGAAGTTCCGAAAGGTCTACAATCTGAATCCACAGAGGTTCATCTTCCTTATCATTTTTATTCTCAGCGCCGTCATTGGCCTTCCTCTTCCAGGCGGCAAGATCTTCCATCATGTGCAGCAGCTGTTCTTCCCTTCCCCGCGAAATTCCCGCCAGGAGATCTGTATCTACAGCCGGATAAAGAATCGCCGCCATTGCCGCATCATCGATTTCATCAGGGGTCATATACTGCTTTTGATGAGGATTCCGCATCACTTCATCCATCAGCTCATGGACGACAAGATATGTCATCTCCGGATGCTTCCCTTCTTCAAAAGATTTCGCCTCTTCTGTTCCTGCCAGCATTTCCAGAAGAAGTATCACACGGTTTACATGCCTGTGAATTCCCTCCTGCACACTTCTCTGCAGCCGCTTTTCTTTTCTTCTGAAACTGAGTGCATTTTTCACACGCCGCTGCACGCTGTAAATATTAAACGGCCGTTCAATAAAATCAACTGCCCCCAGGTCAAATGCCCGGTTCAAGGATCGGTTATCTTTCTCCGTGGAAATGACAATCACCGGTATTGTGGTAATCATCCATCCGCACCGATTCATCTCTTCAAGAACCTCAAAACCGTTCATTTTCGGCATGATAAGATCGAGAAGGATCATAGAAAGATCCCTCCCGTACTTCCAGATAAGTTTTAAGCCGTCCTCACCATTTCCGGCCTCAAAGATCTCATAGTTTTCTCCGAGCATATCCATCAGAATCGACCGGTTCAATGTGGAATCGTCTATAATCAGTACTTTCTCCTTCTCAGTATTCTTCATGCCCTTCTTTCACCTTATCACGAAAACGGACATGGCCGCAAAATTCACGTCACGCCCTGTAAAATTATTCCAGTTCAAACGCACCTGTATACAGCTGATAATACACTCCACGCTGCGCAATCAGCTGATCATGGGTACCACGTTCAATGATATGTCCATGATCTAGTACCATAATCGCATCGGAATTGCGAACGGTGGAAAGCCGGTGGGCAATAACAAATACGGTTCTTCCCTTCATCAGGTTATCCATGCCTTCCTGAACCAGTGCCTCCGTTCTTGTATCAATGGAAGATGTCGCTTCATCCAGAATCATTGCCGGCGGATCCGCAACGGCGGCTCTCGCAATGGAAATCAGCTGCCGCTGTCCCTGGGACAATTCCGAACCGTTTCCGGTCAGCATTGTTTCATAGCCATCCGGAAGGCGCGTAATAAAATCATCCGCATTTGCAAGCTTCGCGGCCTCGATGCACTCGTCATCCGTCGCATCCAGCCGTCCGTAACGGATATTGTCCATAACCGTTCCGGTAAAAAGGTTGACATCCTGCAGAACCATTCCGAGAGATCTTCGCAGATCCGGCTTTTTAATCTTATTGATATTAATTCCGTCATAACGGATTTTTCCATCCGGAATGTCATAAAAACGGTTGATCAGGTTTGTGATCGTCGTCTTACCGGCACCGGTTGCGCCAACAAAGGCAATCTTCTGTCCCGGTTTTGCATACAGAGAAATGTCATACAGAATCTGTTTATCCGGCGTATAACCGAAATCCACATGTTCCAGCTGAATATCGCCCTTCAGCTGCACATATGTCGTCGTACCATCGGCCCTGTGGAAATGCTTCCAGGCCCACATGCCGGTGTTCTTGCTGCTCTCGACAATTTCTCCCATATTGTTCTTACGGCACTGCACAAGTGTGACATAACCATCGTCATGTTCCGGCTCCTGATCCATGAGTTCAAAGATTCGTCCGGCACCGGCAATTCCCATTGCCACAAGCGGGACCTGCATGGAAACCTGTCCGATCGTCTGAGAGAGCTGACGTGCCATTCCCAGGAAGGAAATGATAATTCCGGCCGTCATGCTGCCCATTCCGCTCAGTCCGATGTTCTTTGCTCCCAGAAATACCATGCTGGCTCCGATAAATGCCAGAATGACATACATCAGGTTACCTATATTCGTAAGAATCGGCATCAGAACATTGCCGGCCCTATTGGCTTCTTTGCCATCCTGATAAAGCTGCTCATTGATTTTCTGGAAGTCTTTTTTGCTTTCGTCTTCGTGACAGAACACCTTGATGACCTTGGTGCCTTCCATCATTTCCTCGACGAAACCTTCCTCATTTGCAAGGGACTTCTGCTGCCGCATCATGTATTTTGCGGAAGCTCCGGAATACTTTTTGGAAACACGAAGCATCAGTAAAATAACAATCGCCACAGCCAGTGAAAGCCAGATACTGTAAAAGAGCATCATGAAAATAATCGCAATAATCGACAGAGATGACTGCAAAATCATCGGCATACTCTGTCCGATCATCTGCCGGATTGCGTCTGTATCATTTGTATACGTACTCATGATATCACCGTGTGCGTGCGTATCAAAGTACTTAATCGGAAGAGATTCCATCCTGCTGAACATATCTATACGGAAATTACGCAGAGTTCCCTGTGTCACGGTCGCCATACTGCGGGTATACAAAAACGTGGCTACCACACCGGCCGCATAAATGCCGATCATTGCGCCGATATATCTGATCAGTTTCGGCCATACCGCAGAAAGCCCGCTCTTCATTCCGGGCGTAATACACTCATCAATAATCTTCTGCAGGAAATAGGTCGCTGCAGTAGACGCGATTCCGGCAATCACAATGCAGATCACTACCATGATCATTCTTGCCTTATAATGGCTGAAAATATAGCCAATCAGCCGAAGTCCGGTATTGCCGCCTTCCGGCTTCTTCTTAGCAGTTTCATTCTGGTTCGCCATCACTGTGCCTCCTTTCCCTTCGTCTGAGAATCGAACAGCTCTTTGTAGATACCGTTTTCTGCAACCAGCTGATCATGATTGCCCTGCTCCACAATTTCTCCCTTATCCATGACAATGATATTGTCACAATTCTGTACCGAGGAAATTCTCTGCGCAATAATGATACGGGTCGTGTTCGGAATTTCCTTCCGGAAAGCCTGCTGAATCAGAGCATCTGTCTTCGTATCCACAGCGGATGTGGAATCATCCATGATCAGAATCTTCGGCTGCTTCAGAAGCGCTCTTGCGATACAGAGTCTTTGTTTCTGTCCGCCGGATACGTTTGTTCCTCCACGTTCAATGTAGGTATCATACTTTTTCGGCATCTGCTGCACAAATTCATCAGCCTGTGCGAGCTGGCAGGCATGAAGAATCTCCTCATCGGTTGCATCTTTCTTGCCCCATCTCATGTTTTCCTTAATCGTTCCGGAAAAAAGGACATTCTTCTGCAAAACAACAGCCACATTATTTCGAAGTGTCTCCAGCTCATAATTGCGGACATCCGTTCCTCCGACAAGAAGGCTTCCCTCAGACACGTCATAAAGTCGCGGAATCAGCTGAATCAGTGTCGACTTTGAGGATCCGGTACCTCCGATAATTCCAAGCGTGGATCCTGACGGAATCGTCAGATTAATGTTCGAAAGAGCAAACTTTTTACTGTGTTCGGAATATCTGAAGGAAACATTCTGAAATTCAACACTCCCATCCTTTACATCCGTCTTTCCATTTTCCGGAGAGACAAGTGTCGGCTCATATGTCAGCACTTCCACGATTCGATGCGCAGACTCATCCGCCATGATGATCATGACAAATGCCATAGACAGAATCATCATTGCGGACAGGATCTGAATTCCATAGGTAATCAGAGAAGAAAGTTCTCCGGTGGACAGCTGAGATCCTCTTGAGGAAATGATAAGTCTTGCGCCAATATAGCTGACCAATGTCATCGCAGCAAAGATACATGCCATCATCGTCGGGCTGTTGAGTGCCAGGATTTTCTCTACATGAGTAAAATCTTTACAGACATCCTCGGCACGAGTACGGAATTTTTTATCCTCATAGTCTTCCCGGACAAATGCCTTTACTACACGAATTCCGTTGACGTTTTCCTGCACGGAGTCGTTCATCGCATCATATTTATGGAAAATGCGGACAAAAATAGGATGTACATAGATTGCGATTCCGAACAATACCACTCCTAAAATCGGCAGAATTGCCACGAAAATCAGTGACATCCGCGCGTTAATCGACACCGCCATGACAATAGAGAAAATAATCATAAGCGGTGTTCTGACCGCGCCTCGGATGATCATCTGGTATGCATTCTGTACATTCGTCACATCGGTCGTCATACGAGTCACAAGAGACGGAGTGGAAAACTTATCCACATCGGCAAACGAAAAATCCTGAATTTTAAAATACTGATCCTGACGAAGATTCTTCGCGAATCCTGTAGAGGCTTTTGCTGCCTGAACTGCCGCCATTCTTCCGCAGAACAGAGAGCACATTGCTAAAATCACAAGTACGATCCCGTCCTGAATAATCGGTCTCATAGACGATCCGTTCATATGGTCAATCAGAGACGCCATGACAAGCGGAATAATACACTCAAAAACCACTTCAAAAGTCACAAAAAGAGGTGACAGAATAGACGGCTTTTTGTACTCCCGCAGACTTTTTAATAATGTTTTTATCATCTGCTGTTTTCTACTCCTTTCCGTTCCTTGCATCTTTCCTTAATCAGGCTGCTATAAGTTTGCACATAAAAAATGCATGCCGCATAATTTGCGACACGCATTTATTTTATCACACCTGTCCAGCACAGGTGGCCTGGTAATTTTACACAATTTTTTCCGGCATTTGCCTTCGGTTATTCACATGTAACCAATTTTACTTCTCCAGATCATAGAATGCAATCTGGTTAATCTCACGGTTTGTGGAAACCAGCTTCATTTTGCCGTCCTTCTCAAACGGATAGATATTTGCAGATCCTACATCATGTGCAAGAATCTCTGTCTTGTATTCTCCGTTTTCATAGTAGAATTCCACGATGTCGCGGCTTCCCTTACGGCAGCCGATGATTGCTTCATCACGGCCATAGAAGTTTCTTGCCCAGATTGCATGGGACATTCCCATTTTGAACGGGCAATCCCAAACCTTATCATAATCGCCGTCGGCATCCTTCTTATAGATCGAAACCTGATCGCCATGGAACGGTGTGATTGTGATCATTTCTTCTTCACCATCTCCATCGAAATCAGCCAGTGCCATATCCGATGCCGGATCCGTGGTCAGCTGTTCCACCTTCCACTCTCCGCCCTTTGCGTCCGGAGGGGTTACACGGAACACTCCGTTTTCCGTACCAACCAGGGAATAATCGCCCTCATCAGTGTGAATTGTAAAATAGCCGTGATTCTTCAGAAGTCCGTCCTTGATGCAGACCATCGGGACCTGATGATCTTCCGTATAGTTTTCAATATCTTCCGGAAGCTCACCCACATAAATTCCGCCAGGGAATCTCCAGTCGTTCTTATATTTCATCTTGGATTTGATGGTGCAGCCGATCAGATAGTTGACCCCGCCGCGTGTCACAATGGAAAAGCGGTGGCAGAACGGAAGTTCTTTGATTGTCTGAACTTTCCATTTTCCGTCAATCGGACGCACAAGTACAATGTGAGCCTTTGCGCCATCATTCGGAGAATAGAACTGATGCGTTGCAAGGAACCATCCATCCGTTCCCGGCACCTGAATCATGGACATTGTTCCGCCCGGTTCATCCCAGACCGTGTCCTCAAGATTGCCGTCTGTGTCAAACAGATAGCACTTGTTTACCTTTTCCGCAGCAACAAGGATATGATCTTTTCCCTGATATTTTAGTGGTGCAATTGAATAGCATCTGTCCAGTTCTTTTTCTGCTGTCAGTTTCAGTTTCATTTTATCCTCCTGTTATTTTGAATAATCAGATCGTTTTATTCTGCCTCTTCCTGTATCTCTGAAGCGCTTACAAGATCCACATGGATTCCTCTTTCGCGAAATGCCTGTATATCCTCCAGAGGAGCTCTCTCATCCGTAATAATATTCGTTAACGACTCAATGCCGCAGCTGGTAAAACTGCTGTTCTTTTCGAACTTGGTGTGATCACACATAATATATGCCGTCCCTGTGACACGCTGCAGCATGGCCTGATTGAGATCGACCTCATTGAGTATCTCTGTCGTCATTCCGGTATCCAGTGACAGTCCTGCACAGCCCAGAAATGCTTTTTTGGCATTGACGCGAAGAAGGTTATTTTTGGCGAATTCTCCAACCAGAGTTCCCTTGATGTTATAAAGTTCCCCTCCCGTCAGGATTACCTTTACCGAATGGGATTTCTGTTCCAGAATCGCATTCGCATTATTCGTGATGACGGTTACATCCCGTGCCGTAATGTATTTGATCATTCCCAGTGCCGTAGAGCTTGTATTGACAAAGATCGTATCCTTGTCTTCCACAAGTGACGCTGCAAAGCGTGCTATATTATCACGGCAGACCGCTATTTCGCTTCGTTTGCTCTTCTGCGGTTCCTGTCTGACTCTGGCGCCTCCGTAGTATCGTTCGATAATCTTCTGGTCCTCCAGATATTGAAGATCACGGCGCACCGTAATTTCAGAGACCTTCAAATGATCCGCGATATCCATGACCCGGACATCTCCGGTTTTCTGCAGAATCGCAAGTATTTTTTTTCTTCTGGTGTCAACAATATCTCTGCTTCTTTTCATGGGTTCTTTTACGACTAAGAAAAGGCTCCCCTCCGCATCACCTCCGCACGAAAGCGGATGCGGAAGGAAGCCTATCTTTCTTATGGAAATTCAGTTATCCTTACAAGAGCGTCAATGCAGATCTTCGGCCTTACTTTTTCAGATCGACGCCGCAGTTTTCGAGTTTCTCGGTCATTTCCTTTGCGGACATAACGTTTCTCATTCCAATGACTTTGACACCCTTCTTCTCAGCCATTTCAAACATATGTGTGAAATTCTGCGGGCAAAGAACGATATCATAGTTCACAGATGTGTTTTTGCCTTCGGAAAGAGATGTATGATCCATCTTCTTAACGTTATAGCCCTGAGCCTTGACAACCTTCTGAAGTGTCATAGCCATCATAAGTGAAGTTCCTGAACCATTTGCGCAGCAGCAAAGAATACTAGCCATTTTATCAATCTCCTTTTTGATCTTATTTTGTTATGTAGAGTATATCATTTTGTGCGGCTGCCAAAATGCAGCCGCCTGTTTTTTTAGAAAACTTTAAGGATGCTTCGATGATCAGTCATCGTACGGTCCCTTGATGCCCTTTGCCTTCTTGTAGGCTTCATAGTCATCAACTTCCAGGAAATAATACTTCTTATCTGCACGATACTGCAGCTGCGGAATAAGAATCAGGAAGATGATCACAATTGCAAGTCCTGCAAAGCTGAGGAACTTCATAATAACTGTGAAGATCGGCCAGATCACTGCCCAGTCCCACATTCCAAGGTATCCGCCGTACTTTGCAAGACCGGTCCATGTTGCAATAAATGCCGAACCGAATACCTGAAGCAGACCGGAAATGAACGGGAAGATAACCGCTGCCTTGAATCCGCCCTTGCTGTTTGCAAAGTTTGCGATTGTGGCATTATCAAAGAACATCGGAATAAATCCTGCAATAACGATTGTCGGAGAGTGGAAGATAATGAGAACTGCCATTGCGACAAATTCACCGATAGCACCTGCAAGGAATCCGATTGTAACAGCATTCGGAGAACCGAATGAGAAGGAAACCGCACAGTCAACGCCCGGTACAGCAGACGGAAGCAGCTTATCGGAAATACCCTTGAAGGATACTGTCAGCTCGGCAACCATCGTACGAACGCCAAGCTGCAGGATTGCAAGGTTTGCAGCAAAGCTGAGGGCCGTTGTAATAATATAGAAGACAAAGCTGTCACCCGTCTTCAGAAGTGCAGTAGCGCCTCCGATTGCATCGCCCTTCAGAGCGGCGCCGTTGGCATCGATCGAACGAAGATAATCAGGTCCGACAACGATCAGGATGATACCGAAGAAGATCAGCATGATCAACGCGGTACAAACCATGTTATCATTGAAAATTTCCATCCAGCCCGGGAGTTCAAGATCTTCCATTCTTGTATCCCAGATGCTCTTTTTCTTATTCGGATTTTCCGCACGCTTCTTTGCGTCATGTTTACCCATCTTGTCAGCGAGCCAGGTGGAAATAAATACGCCGAACATCTGCTGATGTGCCAGGGAAATGCCGGCGCCATCCGTAAGTTCCTGTGTATATCCGACAAGAAGGTTCGAACCGACCGCCCAGTAAAGTCCCAGCGTAATCGCCATGAGGATCAGTGTCAGGGTCGGCTGTGTACGAAGTGCCGGAAGAGCGAACAGCATCAGCCAGAAGGCTGTGGAAGCCTGCTGAATCTGTACGTTACCGGTTGTAAATACCGCGCGAAGCTTCGTGATCTTATTGAGACGTACCAGAACGAGGTTCATGACGAAGGCAATTGCCATCAGAATCATAACCTGTCCGAATGCCTGCCCGCCGATCGTCGGATCTCCGGCATCAGCCGCCGCCTGTACGGCATTCTGTCCGTTATACGGGTCGATGACGATAGCGTTCAGTCCGAATCGTCCGTTCATACCGTAGAGGATAGGTTTCAGAGTATTCACCATTCCGGTGGAACCGGATGAAAGGATCATGTAGCCGACAATGGCCTTGATCGTTCCGGATACAACATCGTACCATGGTCTTCTCAGAAGCAGATAACCGATCAGAACGATGAGACCGATCATGTACTGCGGTTTCGTTAAAATATTATTGACGAAAAACTCCCATACTACCATGCGGAATTTTC